>CALXGU010000053.1 GCA_944387905.1 uncultured Clostridia bacterium | reverse complement strand
TTATCTATAAAGACAAGCATTTATATTGGCATTGATCTTTATTTTTTGCATTGCAGATCAAAACTGATATCTGTATTTTGTAAGACAGCCGATATAACACTAAACAATATAAATTCACAGCAACAAACTTTTATAGTCTGTTGCTGTGATTTTTTTATTGGTCTATTGTTTTATTCTTTTAATCACACAAATATCGATTTTTGCATTATTTATAATTGCTGATCTTGTCTATTGAGTTTCAATACAGCAATAGTTGCTGCTCCTGACCTATCAGTTACATTACTGTTGTATGTCAATGTAAAATTTGTCTGGGCTGGTACATAGATAATGATCGAACTTGAGCCGTATGCGCTTGAGGATTCTGTATTAGTTTTAAAATATATCCCATATTCCAGATGAGGTGTTCCGTTATAGTATGGAGTTACCTGCATATATCCGGCATTGTCCAGTATAGTTGAAACACTGTATGAAATAAAGTAATAACCCGGGCTTAAAGATATTTGTGTATTATTTATAAGCTCTATATTACCGGTTGTATCTTCTGTACCGGTTCCCATCGGAATAAACTGACCATCTACAAATCTTACTTCAAATGTAACAAAAGACGCGAAAATATTGGTGCCCGGCTCACCCTGAGGTCCCTGTTCACCCTGAGGCCCCTGCTCACCCTGAGGTCCCTGTTCGCCCTGAGGCCCCTGCTCGCCCTGAGGCCCCTGCTCACCCTGCGGTCCCTGCTCGCCCTGAGGCCCCTGCTCACCCTGAGGCCCCTGAGGTCCCTGCTCGCCCTGGGCACAACAAAAATTACAGCAGAATTCCTCATGCCTGCAGCAGTGCATTTTCCCCGGTTTGGACTGATCAAATAATGACTTCAGCCTTTTCATATATATCAACTCCGTGATTTATTATTCTATATATTACACTATGCCGTTTTAATAAAAATGGTGTTTATCCTATAATAATAAATAAAAATCGAATATAGTGGTTCAAAGTTGAAAACAAAAATCATTTCAGTTATAATAACTATATACTGTTTTCCAATAAACCGGGAGAGAAAAAATGAAAAAAGACGCATATTTAAAGCTAAAGCAATGGTTGGATGATACGCGTAATGAACCGCTGGAAACAATGGGCGGTTTTTTTGACAGACGTATAGATGATTATGAATCACATATGTCCCAATGGGCAGAGCACTATAAATGGATGGCTCAGCTGCTGCCGGATAATATTGAAAGCATTCTTGATATAGGCTGCGGAACCGGTTTGGAACTGGACTGTATTTTTTCGAGATTTAAAAATGTTGAGGTTATCGGTATTGATATCTCCAAACTGATGCTGGACAAGCTTCACAGCAAGCACGGCGACAAAAATCCGACTCTTATCTGCGATGATTATTTCAGTTATGATTTCGGAGAATGCAGGTTTGACGCAGTGATATCTTTTGAAACCTTGCATCATTATGAATATTGCAAAAAGGTATCGCTTTTCAAAAAAATATTCAAAAGCTTAAAGCCCGCAGGCATCTATCTTGAATGTGACTATATCGCACTGTCTCAAGAGATAGAGGATCTGGCCTTTGCAGAGTGCAGGCGGCGCAGAGACCGCGATGGCATTGATAATGACACTTTTGTACATTTTGATACTCCTCTAACATTAGAACATGAAATGCAGGCTATAAAAGAAGCCGGATTTTCAAGAACAGAACTTATAGGTTTTCTTGAACATGACGATCATACGCCTATGATACGGGCTGTAAAATAACTGTTCAAGCGACTTATGATACATAAAATAAAGATTATATTTGTTTTATTTCAAGAAAAAATAACAGTATAAAATCAAATGAGGTAACGTAATGAAAATTGCTTATTTAGGCATTGATCTGCTGCTTGAGGTATTTGATTCGCTTTTAAAAGAAGACTGCGAAATAATAAAGGTTTTCACCTGCCCCGCAGACAACAAAACGGAATTTAACATAAAAACGATCGCCGCGGCGAAATCGGAGGGTATACCATATACTCTTGAGCGCGTGACAAACGCGGATCTTGTACAGCTCAAAAATATGGGCTGTCAGCTTATTGTCTGCGCCGCGTATTATTTTAAAGTTCCTGTTTCTGCAGACATACCAATGGTAAACTTTCATCCGTCTTATCTTCCTGCAGGACGCGGAGCATGGCCAATGCCCATTATTATTTTAAATAAGCTTAAATACGGGGGTATAACCATTCACAAAATGGCAGAAGATTTTGACACGGGTGATATTCTTATACAAAAAAAATTTAAGATCGAAAGCAACGAGACTTTACAAAGCTATATGCAAAAGGTATATGAAAAAATCCCTGCACTGGTGCACACGCTTATTTCTCGGCTGCCATCTCTTCTGAAAAATGCAGTCAAACAGACAGGAGGTCAATACTGGCCTATGCCCAACGAAAACGACTGGACTGTCACTGCTGATATGGATGCTGATACAGCCGATACGATCCTGAGAGCTTTTTACGGATATGAATGTATTTACAGCAGTAAAGGCAAGCGTTTTGAAATAATAAACGGCAAAGTTATTAAATCCGTTTCAAAGAACAAACCATTTTCTGTAAAGGGCGGATATATCAGGGCTGACTATATAAAGGAATTATGATAAGACTCTTAATTTTGTACTTTTTCCAAATTATTGTAATGTTTGCTAATGTATTGATTTAGTATTTTTAAAATGATAAAATACATCTTGAGTAGTATATAAAATATTCATTTTGAATGGAAAGGACTGAAAAAATCAAATGAAAAATAAAAGATATATTGCTTTATTTCTTGTTGTTTTGATGATAATAATGATAGCTCCGGCCGCAGTATACGCTCAGGAAAATGATAATGTAATTGAGATCAGCAATGCAGACCAACTCTCAGACGCTATTGCTCAGCAACAGCAAGGTCAGACTTGGAAACTTAAATCCGGCACCTATACTCTTACTCAATCGGATCTTGACAAATATGCGTCTTGGGCATACAACGGCCAAGGCGGATGGTATTTCCCTATCTATCAAGATGATATAACAATTATCGGTGAAGAAGATACTGTTATAACAAGTGATGTTGTAACTGAAAACGGTATTTGGCAGCATCAGGACTTCATAACCGTATGGGGCAATAATATCACTATAGATAACGTGGATATCGCAAGCAAGACCGAACAAAACAAGGCTATTGAAGTCATGGGCAAAAATTTTACGCTGAAAAATTCAACAATAAAACCTGTAGTCTATCCCGGCTCAGCGAACGGTCGGGTTTTCAGCGGCTCGGTTTACTTTAATCCTCTGAATGATCAAAAAGATATAGGCGATTCAAAAATCGAAAACGTTTATATGCATGCATATGTAAGTGCATCTGTCCCCGAAAATGGTAAACTTGATATAAGCGATCTTACAATGGACTTTACCAACAGTATGTGGGCAGAGTGGGGAGAAGGCTACGGACCGGCAATAACCGGAGACGTTTACGGCTCTGTCGAAAAGGTTACATATGTCGTTGATGATGACGCTGTATGGAATGAACTTATAAACTCAGACAGTCCTTACAGTCAGGATACTAAACCGAATACTGTAATAAAGCTTGCAGAAGATATACAGCTTGATAAAATGCTGAATATATCAAAAAACGATATCACTATAGATCTTAACGGTCATGAAATAACTGCTTCTGAAAATTTTACAGGCACATTTGACAATAATAAGCATCTTGTAAATGTAAGCGGTAATAATGTTACAGTCGAAAACGGTACTTTGACCGCAACTCACTCTAACAAACATGTCCTGAATGTTTACAGTGCGGAAAATTTCAGTATGAGCGATCTTGTACTCGATCATACCAATGCTTTTACAGGCGCGCCGTTAGTGGTAAACGGCTCGTCCGTGAATTCAAGCGGCAAGCTAAAGCTGATAACCGGTGAAAATTCTTGGTATTGCATCAACGTTGACAATCAACTTGACAATTCTTCGGCTGAAACCAAATTATACTTTGAAGAAAACGCCGAAGTTGAATTTTCCGGTGACAATGGCTTGGGTATTTTTATGGAAAGTACAAATTCAGGAACACCGGTCAGTGTTGAATTCGGAAAAGATACCAGTTTTTCAAGTGACATCGAAGGATTTGTCGCTATATATAAATCTCCTCAGGCCACTGACGCAGTTATAGCCAACCCGGAAAATTCCAATCTCGAGATCGATGAAAACGGAAATTTGGTCACTCATACACATAATTTTGACAGTGAGTGGAAAAATGACTCTGCCGGGCACTGGAAAGAATGTGAATGCGGTGAGAAATCAGAGTATTCGGCGCATTCATTTGAATGGGCCGTTGAAAAAGAGCCGACTGCCACAGAACAGGGCAGCAGATATCAGCAGTGTACTGTCTGCGGCTACAGAACTGATTCCGAAGCAATACCCGCAACAGGCAGTGATCCTGATAAAGGAAACGATGACAATATCCCTGAACAGCAACTGCCGGATAATGCTCCTGATAACGATATTCAGCAAACACCTGAAAATGATGTTTCAGATCTGATAATAGATAAAAATGACGCAGTCACTCCCGATACCGGTGATAACAGCAATGTTTTACTGTGGCTTGTTTTGCTTGCTGTATCCGGATCGGCTTTGGTCGCTGTTATATTTCGTGATAAAATTTTAACTGTATTCAATAAATGATCCGATTTTAATAAAAGCTGAGCTGTTTTCTCTTGATAATCGCTCAGCTTTTTTATATAATCATATCGGTAATACTGTTGAACTTAAAATTTCTTAATTGTGTCACGCTGTATATCGCAAATATACTACGCGCGAAGGAGAAAGTTATGGAAAACTACAAACTGCTTTTTGAACAACAGCACGGACCTCTCATATTCCCTCAGCAGACTTATTCTTATGATTTTGAATTTTCAGCCCAGGAAAACTTGGAATATCGTTTATTTTTTACCGGTGAGACAGAAATGTTTTACTATTGGAAGACAGAACTGTGCTCAACAGCCGTATACAGACGTACTGCCGATGCTCTGGTAAAGGGTACGGACAGCGCCTGGGGATTAAAGTTTGACGGGGCAGATTATCCAAAATTATGCTGCAAAAAAATCATGTGGAAACCTGTCGCGGCATATATCGCAATACAGCAATACTCAGACACATGGCATCTGTCTGTTGACGCAAAAGCAGACAATATTAAAATCAAACCCGGCGGATATCTGCGGCTGTCATTTGAAATAAGATATATGCGCGACGGTCTTATGAAAAATCAGACAAAAAATCCTCCGGATAAGGTATACACCATCGATTTTCCCGAAGGCAGCTATCCTATGCGCCAATTCAGCATGGATATTGAAATACCGAAAGATAAAACAGCAAACGTATCATATATACTTGAGGGAGAAAAGTTTGAAGGCAGTATTGTGTTTGAACGGCCTTCACTTATTTCATCAAACGGCTACAATCTTATTCCTCCGTTTGCCCCCGATACATCTATGTATCAGCGATTTTTCAACTGGCTGGGCGTAAACCTGTCACGTGCGGAATGGCCGAAAATGAAAATAGACTTAAACGGCACTACTGTATTCAACGACGAATTTTTCGAGCGCTGTCACAGATATTCCGAAAAAGAAATAACGCTTCCTCAAAGCGCTTTGAAAAACGGTAAAAACCATATTGAGTTTACTCTTACATCAGACTGGCATGACGCCTTGCCATACCGTCTGCACGAACTGGGAATCGTATCCGAAAACGCTTATGAGTTCAATATAGTGTCCTGCCCTGAGATAGTAAGCGCGGGCAAGCCTTTTTCTCTGCTTTTGGATATAAAAAGACCGTGCAGTCTTAATATAGGACCAGGTGTAAAAGCAATATCTTCTCTTGATTTTGAAAAAACCGGACTTGCTTTTTTACAGCTGATATGTCAAAATCAACAGAATGATCTTGTCATATCTCTCAGTGACAAAAATCATACTGAGCACCGCACCGTAAAGCAGGTCACAGACCGCAAAGACGACGGTGTCATTACAGGTACCGGAGACATGGTCTACATAAATCAGGATATAACAGATATGCGCAATTATATCAAATGGTATATGCAGAATAATATCGGCACACTGATAACGATACGACCTGTATACCGTTGGAGCGGCAGCCGCACGGTACATGACGATACATGGCGTGAAATGACATGGCTTTTCAACGGTCTGGGACTTAAATATTCACACATGGTAGACGGCAGAGAGCCGCAGGGCTGTACGGCAAATCCGTCTTTTGAACAACTCGCGTCAGCTGACGGCGATACCACAGGCTTTCTCGGCAGACAGCTGCATGAACGTGACGGCGCGTACTGTTATTGGGGTTCATACGAGCATACAGATGATTTCTGGAATATAAACGATTATTACGACACTGAACAGATTTTTGACAACACTCTTCGTCAGCGCAGAAACAATCCGGGAAATGCCGGCACATATTTCTATCCATCGGACATGTTTGACGACGGAAAAAGATACTGGCTCTGCCATGACCCGAATCTGCCCGCCGATATGGAGGCGCAGGCAAAAGCGGTCATTGACAGTCTCAAAGCTATCAAATTCAATGTTTCACGACACACCGGGCCCTCAATACTCTTTAAATATTTCTGCATGGCCGGCTATGATTGGATTGGCGCTGAGACAATGGACAGTCCTATAGAGTTTTTAATGTGTGCTTTAAGAGGCACCGCACGTGCGTACAATATCAGCCGCATCGGCGTGCATCATGCTCTGCAATGGTCCAGTTCCCCGCATGACGATCCGCTCAGGTTCCAAAGATACCGTCTTGCGCTGTATACGACCTGGATGCAGGGCGCTCATGAAATCAACACTGAAGAGGGACTGTGGCATATGGAAGAATGCTTCTATTCATACCACCGTTTTTCCCATGCCGCAAAAGAGCATCTGAAAATACAGCAGCAATTCAACAGATATGTGTTATCTCACACAAGAAGCGGAAGCTACCGTGCCAGAGTAGCGGTTATTCAAGGAAGATATGACGGTTATCCGTGCTTTGGCGCGGGAATAGTATGGGGTCAGCCAAGCAGCAAATTCAACGCCGATTTTGACGCCGAACGAAGCTGGCAGATTCCAAAGCTTTCATTTTTCCCTATAGATACCCGCTCGTGGTCGGCATTCAGGCACTTCAGCGACGATACTCCGTTCGGTCTGGTATCCGGCAACCCGCGCGGATGCTTTGATATAGTACCGGCAGAAAAAAACCCGGGTGATTATAAGCTGCTTGTGTTTTTTGCTTATAATAAAGCCGAGCCCGAAGACCTTGACAATATTCTTGACTGTGTCAAAAACGGAGCAACGCTGTTGCTGTCGCTTGCGCATTTGACCGATACCACAAACAGAGCTGACATTGAAAACTACCGACTTCATTTCTGCAGGCACGAGATCCTTTCGGTTATCGGTTTTGACAGCGATATCGAATTTGCAGACGACAGCTACAACGGTAATAGCATTCCTATAGCCTGCAATATAAACACAGACAATTCAACCATTCTTGAAAGCACTGACTCAAATAAACCGCTGCTGATAGAAAAGCAGGTCGAAAAAGGCAGGATCATACTTTTGAACACAAAGCTGTATCCTGCTCACACCGCTGTATCTGAGCTGTACACCGGGACCTTTGAGCAGCTTACAGATGCTATAAACGCCGGCGAATATGTAACGCCGGTAGTAGGTTCTGATGTTCAGGCCGCAGTATACGAGCAGGAAAACGGAGACCTGCATGTTTACTTCACCGCAATCGACTGGTGGAACAATCCCGAAAACCTACGGCACGCATCGCTGAGAATCGGAAAACATGAATATGATATATCACTGCCGTTAGGCGTGATGAAAAAGGTATATGTCAAAAACGACACAGCTGTATGGGCAGACAGTGAAGACGCTGATATATCAGAAGACCTGACTGTGTCAGGATACGGCAGACAGACTTTCCATATCGCTGAAAACGGCGACGTTAAAACAGTTGATATCGATTTTACGCAAAACGCAAGGCAAACACTGGGGCTTTAAAATGGAACTCAAAAAAATAGCTGTAATAAAAAATGATTTCACGACAAAATTTGCGATCCCCCGTCAAAGCGGACTTGCAGATGGGTGTCTGAGCAAAATTATTTTTGAAAAAGAATACTCATCTTATGAAGCAGTTCGCGGTCTGGAAGGTTTTTCGCATATCTGGCTTATATGGGGCTTTACGGAGCTTAAAACTCACAAATGGTCCGCAACAGTGCGTCCTCCCAGACTTGGCGGCAACAAAAGAGTCGGCGTATTTGCGACAAGATCTCCGTATCGTCCCAACGCGCTGGGTCTGAGCTGCGTACGGCTTGTTTCGGTGGAAAAAGGCATACTTACTGTTGACGGCGCCGATCTCATGAATGACACTCCGATATATGATATAAAACCATATCTTCCGTTTTCAGACAGCAAACCTGAAGCCTTAAGCGGATTTGCAGGTGACGTCATAAAAAACAATCTTACGGTAAAGGCAGATACTGATCTGCTTTCCAAACTGCCGCCGGATAAGCAAAAAACTCTTTTGGAAATATTAGAACAAAACCCGATACCTGCCTACCATGACGACAAAAACAGGATTTACGGATTTCAATTCTGCGGTAATGAAATCAAGTTTTCGGTAGACAAAAATATTCTTACTCTTATCGATGTGAAAAAAGCCTTGCCGGACAGGTGAGGCTTTTTACATAAAAAGAAGTATTATACATATTTTTGTAATATTTACACTTTTCAACGTAATGCGGTTGAAATCAGTCTTTATTTATATTATAATATAAAAAATGTCGGCTTGTACGACAATCACTTCTACGGAGGTAAATAAGTGAAAACGAAAATGCTTGAACTGATAAAAAGCAGGTATTTTTATGTACGGCTTTTATCTTTTGCTATACTTGTAATGTCGTTTATTCCCTTCTGCAATCCGATTACGGGATATAACGGCACTCATAGCAGCAGTCTTGTTCTGATAATCAAAAATATCGGCTCGGTAATAAACTATTTTTCGACTGAGATCCCGCAGTTTTCGTCATATTCCAACGTACTTTTTATTATGATCATACTTTTGTATGTATCTCTTATCGGAATACTTTTTGGATTCTTACTGCTTTTTTCGCATGATAAGAGCTACCGTCAGAACGGT
>CALXGU010000052.1 GCA_944387905.1 uncultured Clostridia bacterium | reverse complement strand
GCCTTTTCAAGAGTGATATAAAGGATATCATGACAGGTTACAGAGCGTTCAGCTATAATTTTGTCAAAACTTTTCCTGTTCTGTCCAAAGGCTTTGAGATTGAGACTGAAATGAGTATCCATGCCGTAGATAAGAATATGTACGTAGAAAATCATGTTATCGAATATCGCGACAGACCTGAGGGGAGTTATTCTAAACTAAACACATACGGAGATGGTTTTAAAGTTCTGCGTACTATCGGCAGGCTTTACAAAAACTATAAGCCATTTGGATTTTTCTCCGTAGTCGCCTTGATCCTTGCGATTATAAGCCTTGCTTTTTTCATACCGATATTGATTGACTTTATCAGGATAGGTACTGTTGAAAAAATACCTACTCTTGTAGTTTGCTGTTTTGTCATGATAGCTGCGATCCAATCGTTTTTTGCAGGTATGATATTGTCCACCATAACGCAAAAAAACCGTCATGATTTTGAAATAAGGCTGCATCAAGCCGATCAGCGTTGTAAAGAACTTTTAAAAAACGATTTGCTATGAAAAAATTAATTGTACAATTATTTAAGTTTGGCATTGTCGGCGTTATTTGTTTTTTGATAGACTATGGTGTAATGCTGTTTCTAACTGAGGTGTGCTCGGTACATTACCTTATATCATGTATGATATCTTTCACGCTGTCGGTTATTGTGAACTATATACTTAGTATGAGATACGTATTTTGCGCTAAGGAAAACATAGACAAACGCATACAATTCATCATTTTTATTGTTCTCAGCGTGATCGGTCTGGGTCTTAATCAATTCTTGATGTGGTTTTTGGTGGATATCATCTCCATAATATATACTTTGTCCAAACTTATCGTCACGGCATTGGTGATGATTTATAATTTTGTTACACGCAAGCTTATTCTGGAAAAAAGAAATTAAAAGCTTATTTATAAATAAAACTGACCCTGTGTTTGACAGGGTCAGTTTTTTATGTAAAATATAAGACCGCGATATAAAGGCGATGTTCCGATAACATGGTATACATGCCTTTTTAATAATTCACCGTTCTTTTCAGCATACAGTGTATAATCGGTATATAACAAACATCTACGGATAAGCGCTGCTGTTTAAAGACCGATTATGTTTAGCATATAAAATCTCAGCTTTTTACAGTCGCAAAACTACTGAGTACGTCAATCAATCCTTGTCAAAGAGAACAGAGCTGAAATATCTTTCACCCGTATCCGGAAGAATCGTAACGACTCTTTTGCCTTTTCCCAGGACTTTTGCTAGCCGTATAGCAGCTGCGACATTGGACCCGCTTGAAATTCCGCACAAAATGCCTTCATCTCTTGCCAGTCTGCGTGATACCTCAAGCGCCTCATTATCTGAAATCACGCAGATATTCTCGTAAATCGACGTGTTCAGGTTTTTTGGGAAGAGCCCGTCTCCTATTCCCATCTGCAGATGAGTGCCAACGCTCCCGCCTGACAGTATTGCTGCGTTTTCCGGTTCGACCGCCCAGATCCTGATATCGGGATACTGATTTTTCAAAACTTCTCCTATACCGGAAATAGTGCCGCCTGTGCCGACACCTGAACAAAATCCGTGAATCGGCCCTTCCGCCTGCTCCAGTATCTCTACAGCGGTGTGATATTTATGTACAAGCGGATTATCCGGGTTGTCAAACTGCTGGGGTATATATACCCGGCTGTCGTTTTTTGCCATCTGCACAGCTGTGTCTATACACTCTTTTATGCATTTTCCGATATCGCCGTCATCATGAATAAGAATAACCCGGGCGCCGTATTGTCTGACAAGCAGACGGCGTTCTTGGCTGACTGAGTCGGGCATAATGATAACTACTTTATATCCCTTGACCGCGCCGACCAATGCGATTCCTATTCCCTGATTGCCGCTGGTAGGCTCGACGATTATAGAATCATTGTTTATAAGACCTTTTTTTTCAGCCTCTGAGAGCATATTGTACGCGGTTCTTGTCTTGATCGATCCGCCTATATTAACGCCTTCATACTTTACCAATATTTCCGCTGAGTTTTCGTCAGTCATGCGGTTAAGTCTTATCATTGGCGTATGGCCTATTGCTTCAAGTACATTGTTGTAAATCAAAACAGTGCTCCTATACATAAAAATTTACGGCAAATTTATACTATAAGTTTGTTTGCCGCATAGAAAAATAACATTTTAATATTATAACATACAATTTCTTCTTACTCAACCGATTTTTTACTTTTTATATGATTTCCATGTATGTATTTTATAATTATTATGAAAAAAGAAACGGATATATTCGTTTATCCGTATTGCTGCTGAAAAAATATGCCTGTATTGATAAGAAGGTTTAAAAAACCGCCGGTTTTTACCGGCGGTTTTAAAAGATTATCAATCGTTATCCACTTTTGCCTCGGCAATGATTTTCTGTGCCTCATTGCCCGGCACCTCGTCATAGCGAGCAAATACAAAGTCGTATTTACCGCGTCCCTGAGACATTGCACGAAGAGATATGGTATAATCTGTCATTTCCGCCTCAGGAGCCTCAGCTTCTACAAGCGTATAGCCCGGTCTGTCATTATCGGGGTTCATACCCATTACATGTCCGCGGCGTTTATTGAGATCACCCATTACGTCGCCGACCATATCTTTCGGAACTGAGACAGTAAGGGTGCCAATCGGTTCTAGAAGCACCGGATTTGCCTTAGGCAGTCCTTCTTTATAGGCAAGTTTAGCTGCAAGTTTAAATGAAATTTCGTTAGAATCAACAGGGTGATAAGAGCCATCATAAAGATCGGCTGCGAGATTTACCACCGGATATCCTGCCAGAACACCTTTTTGCATAGCCTCAAGCAAACCTTTTTCTACAGCAGGATAATAGCCTTTAGGCACGCTTCCTCCGACAACGCTTTGGGTAAAGGTAAGACCATCCGCGTCCCCGTGTGAAAAAGTGATCTTAACATGACCGTACTGACCTGAACCGCCTGACTGTTTTTTGTGCTTGCCTTCAGCCTGCACGGATTTTTTGATAGTCTCTCTGTATGCGATTTTCGGATCGCTCATTTGTATATTGATTCCGTAGCGGGTCTTGAGCTTTGCTGCGATTATATCAATATGTATATCGCCCATTCCTGATATTAGCATCTGTTTTGTCTCGGAGTTGTTTTCATATTTCAAAGTGGGATCTTCATCAAGGAGCTTTTGCACAGCGGAAGAAATTTTATCCTCATCACCCTTATCAGATGTCATAATGCCCTTGCGCAGATACGGTTTAGGAAATTGAGTCTTTTGATATTCGACAGAGTCTTTGGCGTAGAAAGTATCGCATGTTGCAGCTGATGACAGCTTGGAGATCATTCCGATATCACCGCAGCAGAGCGATTCGACTTCTGTCTGTTTGGAGCCTTTCAGAATATAAATGTGAGAGAATTTCTCGGAACTTCCGGTTCTGCTGTTTTTAAGAGTCATATCGCGTTTGAGCGTTCCGTTCATGACTTTGAAAAGGCTCATTTTACCGAACTGATCAACAAGTGTTTTGAATATATAAATGGAGCAGTCACCGTCTGGATCGATTTCAAAATCGGTAATTTCTCCGTCTGCGGATATAACTTTTTCGCATTTTTTAGCGGTATGGCGAGGGAAGGAATCGGCGACGGTATCCATAAGACCTTTTATACCCCAAAGCTTAGCGGATGCGCCTGAAAAGACAGGTACGATCGAGCCGACAATAAGCCCTTCGTGCAGAGCCATGACCATCTCATCGATTGTTATCTCATCGCCGTTAAAGTATTTTTCCAACAGCTCATCGGATGTCATAGCTATCGCTTCTTTAAGCGGCTCCAAATATTTTTCTATTTCTGCCGATATACGGTCATTCATAGGCTGTTCTGTACGGGATCCGTTGCTGTCGAAAGAATAAACTTTCATATATATCAGATTTACGAACAAAATCTGCGAATCAACTTTAACAGGAACAAAAGTCGGGCAGATGTTGCGTCCGAATTTATCTCTGAGCTGCTCGAAAGTACGTTCAAAATCGCTTTCTGGATCATCGCATTTGTTTACAAAGAATGCGCAAGGCAAGCCGGATCTCTGAACATATTCCCATGCCAGTTCAGTTCCCACCTCTACACCGGCTTTGCCGTCAGCTACGATCACAGCAGCATCAGCCACACGTATAGCCTCTGCAACTTCGCCTTCAAAATCAAGATATCCCGGAGCATCAAGTATATTGATTTTAATATCTTTCCACACCAGAGAAGCGGTAGCCAAAGATATTGAATATTTACGTTTCTTTTCTTCGCTGTCAAAGTCCAGAACAGTATTGCCGTCGGCAATCTTCCCCAGTCTGTCTGTCTGACCGGCACAATAAAGCATGGCCTCTGCAATGGAAGTTTTTCCGCTGCCGCCATGCCCTAAAAGACAGATATTGCGAATATTTTTTGTTGTTAACTCAGCCATTTGTACTTTACTCCTTTATATGTAAGATTATGATTTAAAAGCTATTTGATCTATATTTTAAATACATTATTTTAATTATATATCACGGCGCGGGAATTTTCAATAGTTACACTAAAAAACGATTTGCATAACGATAAATTTAGTCATATTATACAAAAAAATGTTCTAAAAAATAAAAAAACGCCCGATGCACATTGAATACGTTGGGCATTTTAACTATAAGTATAAGTAACTGAAAATCAGCTAAATTTTTTGTCGAGTATATTAATAAGCTCACTGACAGCGCCGTCGGCGAACGGGCATACAGTTATATCTGCCGCAGCTTTGACAGAAGGCACGGCGGAACCGACAGCGGCGCCTATATCGGCTTTCAGTAGCATGGGAATATCGTTTTCATAGTCGCCGATTGTCACGAGGGTATTGCACTGAGTGATTTGTTTGATGAATTTGACGGCATCGCCCTTTGTTGCATTGATATCAGTGAGTTCAACTGCAATATCCCATGATTTTGATGCGTAGCAATTATTCATTTTGCTGTTTGAGAGAAGACTTTCCTTGAATTGATCGGCGTGTTTTTCGGTATCGAATACATATATACATTTCAGAGGAGACTTATCGGCATAAATATCAAAGATATGACTGTCCAAATAATTGACGGAGCGTTCTTCGGCATCAAATGAGGCGGTGATGCGTACAAGGTTGCTTTTAAAATCGTCAGCCAGTTTTGTAAGTTCCGAAAGAGAATGGCAGATACGTTTTTCATGGAGTATTTTTTTGCAGTTATAGTCATAGACAACAGAACCGTTAAAAACACATGCCGGGGCATTTATGAGAGAACTAAACCGCTCGTGTTCCAGATAAAACGCATATCTTCCGGTCGCGAAAGTGAATTTGCCGCCGTTATTTATAAAGTACTCTACCGCAAGCCTGTTTTTTTTGTAAGCGCCTTCAAAATCAGAGCTTTCAAGGAAGGTACCGTCAATATCGGAACAAAGTAAAATGCCGTCAAACTTACCCAAAAAATATCACCCCTTATTCAAAATCACTATTTACAGTATATCATTGTTTAAAAAACAATCAAGTGCTTTTTGAATTTTGAAATTTAATTTCTTGCATTTCTTTTCAAAATGTAGTATAATTTAACTGTTAAAGATAAATCGGTCTTGTAAATGAGGCGATGTTTGTATAGGCGTTTTAATATCAGAAACGGAGAAAAAAAGTGTTTAAAGTAGGCGAAAAAATTGTCTACCCCATGCATGGGGCAGGAATTATCGAATCTATTGACCAACGGGAAATCAACGGTAAAAATATTCAGTATTACCGTGTGAAAATATACAGCGGAAATATCACGCTGATGATACCTGTTGAAAACAGTTCCGGTGTTCAGCTGCGTCCCGTTGTGTCAAAGGAACATGCCAGACAGGTGATAGACAGTTTTGACAACGCAAAGGATGATATTGATATACCTTGGAATAAGCGTTATAAAGAAAATGTGGACAAGCTGAAATCCGGGACAGTGGAAAATGTGGCTGATGTGCTCAGCGGACTTATAATCCGTGAGAAAAAACACGGGCTGTCTACCAGCGACAGGAAAATGTTTATACTTACAAAGAGCATATTATGTTCTGAGCTCAATGCAGCGTTGGAGACTGATACATCAGAAGTATTTGAGGAGATTTTGAGCAAGTTCTGATACAAATAAATTGTTGAATAATAACGGAGGCCATATGGATAAATCCGTCAGTGCAGTTGTAGTATGTGCGGGCAGTTCTGCCAGAATGGGGGGGATAGATAAAATCTTTTCCGCTGTGAACGGAGTGCCCGTTATTATTTTGACGCTGTTGGCATGCTGCAGGAGCAAATCAATAACCGATATCGTTATAGTGTCAAAGCATGAAAATTTCGAACGTATTGTTGAATTATGCGTCAGTTATGGTATCACCAAGCCGTATGTATTGGTAGAGGGCGGACCGGAACGTGCTTTTTCGGTAAAAAACGGTATTGTCAGATCCAAATGTAGGTATGTCGCAGTCATGGACGGCGCACGGCCGCTTGTGCGCGCGGAAGATATAGACGCTGTCTGTGCTATGGCTGCTGAATACGGTGCGGCGGCATTGGGAGTGCCTGTGACAGATACGATAAAACGAGTGGAAGAATCGGGCAATATCATCAAGACCGTGGACAGAACAGGTCTTGTGCGAATCCAGACCCCGCAGGTGTTTGAAAGAATAGAATATATACGGCTTTTAGAAAAAGCGTTATTGACGGATATGAGATTTACCGACGACTGCTCTGTATATGAATATTTCGGGCGCCCGGTTAAAATGGTCCGCGGAAGAGAGGATAATTTGAAAATAACGGTCAAGGAAGACCTTGATATATGCTCGCGGCTGTGCGGCATGACAAGTATGAGGATAGGTCACGGTTATGATGTTCACCGTCTGGAAAAAGGACGGGAGTTATGGCTTTGCGGTGAAAAAATAGAATTCAGCCTGGGACTTGCAGGTCATTCTGACGCGGATGTCGCAATACACGCATTGATAGATGCTATGCTCGGCGCGGCGGCGATGGGTGATATAGGCAAGCTTTTTCCGGACAGTGATGATAAATATAAAAATATATCAAGTATATTTCTTTTGAAAACAGCCGCGGAAAAAGTGTTTGAAAAGTACAGATTTTGCAACTGTGATATAACAATCGTAGCACAGAAGCCCAAACTTTCTGAACATATACCGGATATGGTCAGTAATATATCCAAAGCTTTGCAGGTGCCGGCTGATCGTATCAGTGTGAAAGCTACAACGGAAGAAAAACTGGGGTTTACCGGTTCGCTTGAGGGGATTTCCGCTCATGCGGTTTGTCTGCTTGAGTATAAAAAACAGTATTGATCATATACAGCTGTAAATGTGTTGCGTGTATACAGTTCCCTGGTTTTGCAGAACACGTCAAAGTATGATCAGAATAAAAAAAGACCGCAGATTATTATCTGCGGTCTTATGTATTATTCTGTCTTTGTATATCCGCTCTGTTCTAATGAGTCTCCGGTGACACTCAATGACAGCACTTTGCTGTCGCCTGTGAATTCCATGAGTCCTGCCTGAGAAATCTCATCAAGGATATTCTCCTCGCAGGGAATGACGGCGTTTATTGTATATATCCCGTTGGTCAGATCGTCTGTGCATGTCACGCCCTCGATTGTCGCATATACATCTGTAATGGATGATGCGAATGTTTGCTTCAGCTGTTCAATATCTTCTTGTTCAAACCCTGTAAAATCCAGCTTGATATTGTCTGTTATCTGATAGATTACATCGCCTTTTGCATTAAAAGACAGTGTTTCTATGATTTTTATTCCGTTTACTTCCTGCTCGCTTGTGTAAGCGGCAAAATTTTCGGAAACGCATGCAGAAATACAAAACATCAGACAAAAAATGACTGCACAAATTGTAGCTTTTACTATTGACTTTTTCATAGTGTTCTCCTTTATTGTATAAAACTATTTTTTTGAAGCTCTGTGTATCAGTGTTCCGATCTTTGTGAATTTAAGTCTTGACCATAAAGCTATAATAATCTGAGCCGGAATTCCTATAACAAAGATAAGCCAAATATTTTTTATGTTGAAGACCAGGCATATAATAAGCAGCAAAGACCAGACAAGAACGGAAATAATAATAAAATTAAGCTTGTGTCTTCCCCAAATTGAATTAAAAACAAGCAGTACGATACATGAAACCGGCACAGCAACTACATATGACAGCCAAGTTTGCAATTCGGCATCGGTAATAAGTTCAAGAAGTACAAAGGCGATAGTAGCGATAAGCCAGACAACGGAAACGGCAAGAAGAGTTATTATAAATCTGTTCTTTTTTATTATACGAACCGCGTCTTCCGACTGCACAGCAGGACTGTGAGATTCGTTTAACATGTAATCGACACTCACCTGGTATATATCTGCAAGCTGCTTTAAAACTTGTATATCCGGCAGTGATTCCGCACGTTCCCATTTTGAGATTGCTTTATCAGAGTAATTGATGCGTTCGGCAAGTTCGCTTTGAGTCAATTCTGATGCGGCTCTGAGCTCTCTCAGATTTTTGGCAATGATGATCTTAAGGTCTTCCAATAATTTGTCACCTCCTGTAATTCTTAAAATGGGGCTTCAATTAAATAAAGTATGCTGTACTAAAAATTATATCACATGTTTTTTCAGCTTTCAAGCCGTTTTTGAAGTTAATTCTACCGTCGGTAGAATTAACTTTTTTGCGGTAGAATCGAAATAAAAGAGAAAATCAAAAATAAAAAAAGAAAAATTATAATGGAAAAGATACAAAAGTAAAAACAAACATTTAATTGATTGCTTTGACAAGGATAAAAACGGGTGGTATAATTAATATCGTTTTTTGTCATACCAGTTTTGATGAATCAGTATATAACTATAAAATTGGAGGTAAAAGTGAATAAATACTCTGCGCTTATAATTACCGGCGCTGCATTTTGGGGGACGATGGGTATATTTTCCCGCACGGTCGAGCAATTAGGTTTTACAACGGTCGAAGCCGCTGCAATGCGTATGATTTGGGCGGCTCTGATACTTGCTGTTATAATGCTAATAAAAGACAGACATATTTTTCGTATCTCGCTGAGGGATCTGCCGCTGCTTGCAGCAACGGGCATAATATCAGTATTTGCAATGTCGGTGTTTTACCTCAGCGCCATTTCCAGCTCATCACTGTCTGTTGCTGCGATATTGCTTTACACTGCGCCTTTTTTTGTCACGGTGGCGTCGGCTGTTATTT
>CALXGU010000051.1 GCA_944387905.1 uncultured Clostridia bacterium | reverse complement strand
TTAATCATTTTTCAAGCATTTGTGCTTTTGTTCATTTACTTCTGTAATATGATTATAGTTTATTTACAACATATTTGGAGGTATTGATTTTGAATAAAATAGTAGCACAAATAATTTTACAGTTAGTTTTGATTTTTTTGAATGCCGTTTTTGCATGTGCGGAAATCGCGGTATTATCTATGAACGACAATAAGCTTGAAAAACTGGCTGAAAACGGTGATAAAAGAGCCAAGCGCCTTAGTAAGCTTACACGTCAGCCTGCAAGGTTTTTGGCGACAATCCAGGTGGCAATAACGCTTTCCGGATTTTTGGGTAGTGCGTTTGCTGCAGATAATTTCTCCGATCCTATAGTATCTGCTTTGAAAAATGCCGGGGTACCCATCGGTGCAGAAACTTTGAATACAATAGCTGTTGTGGTTATTACTATAATTTTGTCGTTTATAACCCTTGTATTCGGTGAGCTTGTACCTAAAAGGCTCGCTATGCGTAAAACCGAAATGTTGGCACTGGGTCTATCAGGTACTGTAAGATTTATTTCTATCGTATTTGCACCGTTGGTTTGGCTTCTTACCGTTTCCACAAACCTTATACTTCGCATGCTTGGTATTGATCCTAATGCTGAGGACAGTGAAGTCAGTGAAGAAGATATTCGTATGATGGCTGAAGCCGGTACTGAAACCGGAGTGCTTGATGAGCAGGAAAATAATATCATTCAAAATGTATTTGAATTTGATGATATTTCTGTCGGTGAAATAATGACTCACAGAACTGAAGTTATAGCGCTGCGTAAAGAGGACTCGGTCGAGGAATGGAACAAAACTATTTTTGAAAGCAATCATATGCATTATCCCGTATATGATAAAAATGCCGATCAAATTATAGGCGTATTGGACGCCAGAAAATATTTCAGGTTGAGTTCGCTTTCTAAAGAATCCATTCTTGAAAATGCAGTCGATAAGCCTTTTTTTGTGTCTTCTCAGACAAAAGCCGACGAGCTTTTCAGAATTATGAAAGAAAGTAAAATAGGATTTGCGGTCGTCGTAGATGAGTTTGGCGGAACTGACGGCATAATTACTATAAATGACCTCATTGAGCAGCTTATAGGTGAGTTGGAGACATCTGCCGATGAAATAATCAAAATAGATGACAATACATATAAAATTTTAGGCGGAACTGAGCTGTATAAAGTTGAAAGAGAGCTTAAATGCGATTTTGACAGTGATGCTGCAACTCTTAACGGTTGGATAGTTGAAAAATTGGGAACAATTCCGCCGATAGGCGAAAGCTTTGAACATGAAAAATATGAGTTCGAAATAGTGTCAACTGATGAGAAGCTGGTACGCGAGGTAGTAGTAAAAAAGATTCCGGAACAAAATGACGAATAAACAAAGCAGCAGCCGATTTTCTTGATTTCGGCTGCTGTAATCATAGTCGCTGTAAAAATAAAAAATATCGGTTATAACTCTTGAAAAGTTAAAATATATGTGTTATCATACATATGCTTAAAGACTGTGACGGAGAGAGTAAGGCAATACGGAACTTGAAGCGAGCAGGTGATAGTGTAAGACCTGTAACAGTACGGTTGTTCTGAAGATCACTCCTAAGTCGCGGATTGAAATAACAGTAAATCCCGCCGGTAATTCACCGTTATCTGAATCGTACA
This sequence comes from uncultured Clostridia bacterium, assembly GCA_944387905.1. GTDB lineage: Bacteria > Bacillota > Clostridia > Oscillospirales > QAKW01 > RGIG9041. The sequence continues at coordinate 7,641 of CALXGU010000051.1, read as the reverse complement.
TGAAAGTGTGCTGTAATAGGTGGTTATTTAAGCTTAGGCTTTTGTCCTGTTATGGACAAAAGTCTTTATTTTTTATAAGGGAGAGGTTATATGTATAATCAAGTGCCTACAAATTTGAATTTTGTTGACAGAGAGAAAAAAATTGAAAAATTCTGGCAGCAAAACAATATTTTTGAAGAGAGCATTGAAAGCAGGGCAAAGGGAGTACCTTATATATTTTATGACGGACCTCCGACTGCAAACGGAAAACCGCATATAGGTCATGTTCTTACACGAGTAATAAAAGACCTTATACCCAGATACCGTACAATGAAGGGATATATGGTTCCGCGTAAGGCAGGTTGGGATACACACGGACTGCCTGTTGAACTCGAAGTGGAAAAAGCGCTTGGACTGGACGGAAAAGAGCAGATCGAAAAATACGGTTTGGAACCGTTTATCGGGCATTGTAAGGAAAGCGTATGGAAGTATAAGGGTATGTGGGAGGATTTCTCGCGTCAGGTCGGGTTCTGGGCGGATATGGATCATCCTTATGTTACCTATGACAATTCATTTATCGAGTCAGAATGGTGGGCACTCAAGAAGATTTTTGAAAAGAAACTGCTGTACAAGGGTTTTAAAATAGTTCCTTACTGTCCCAGATGCGGAACTCCGCTGTCCTCACATGAGGTCGCACAGGGCTATAAAAATGTGAAAGAACGTTCAGCAGTAGTGCGCTTTAAAGTAAAAGGCGAAGATGCATATTTTCTTGCATGGACGACAACGCCATGGACTCTTCCAAGTAATGTTGCGCTGTGTATAAATCCTGATGTCGAGTATTGTAAGGTGAAGGCTGCTGACGGCTTTGTATATTATCTTGCCCAGGCTCTTGCCGATACTGTATTGGGTTCGCTGGGAGACGATAACACTCCCGCATATAAAGTCCTGGAAAAATATAAGGGTAAAGAACTTGAATATAAAGAGTATGAGCCTCTATTTGACTTTGTAAAGCCTGTATGCGAAAAGCAGGGCAAAAAGGGTCATTATATAACCTGCGACACTTATGTAACAACAGGAGACGGTACAGGAATAGTTCATATTGCTCCGGCATTCGGTGAAGATGACGCAAATGTCGGAAGAAAATATGATCTTCCGTTCGTACAGTTTGTTGACGGCAAGGGAAATCTTACATCTGAAACCCCATATGCAGGAATGTTTGTTAAAAATGCCGATCCGGTTATACTTCAAGATCTCGAAAAAGCAGGACTTTTGTTTGCTGCGCCTAAATTTGAGCATGACTATCCGTTCTGCTGGCGTTGTGACACACCGCTTATTTATTACGCGAGAGAGTCGTGGTTTATAAAGATGACAGCTGTGCGTGATCAGCTGATCAAAAATAATAATACGATAAACTGGATACCGGAAAGCTTAGGAAAAAAACGTTTCGGAGACTGGTTGGAAAATGTTCAGGACTGGGGAATATCAAGAAACCGCTATTGGGGCACGCCTCTTAATATCTGGGAATGCGAATGCGGACATCTCCATTCCGTGGGCAGTATAGAAGAACTGAAATCGCTTTCCGATAATTGTCCGGACGATATAGAACTGCACAGACCTTTTATTGATGCTGTTACTATTACATGCCCGCACTGCAAAAAGCAAATGAAACGTGTTCCTGAGGTTATAGACTGTTGGTTTGATTCTGGATCTATGCCTTTTGCGCAGCATCATTATCCTTTTGAAAATAAAGAACTGTTTGAATCACAGTTTCCGGCTGATTTCATTTCAGAAGCTGTAGATCAGACTAGAGGATGGTTTTATTCGCTGCTTGCGGTATCTACACTTATTTTTGACAAGGCGCCGTTTAAAAATTGCATAGTGCTGGGCCATGTCCAGGACGAAAACGGTCAGAAAATGTCAAAATCTAAAGGAAATGCTGTAGATCCGTTTGAGGCTCTGGAGACATTTGGTGCAGACGCGATAAGATGGTATTTTTATACCAACTCGGCGCCATGGCTGCCAAATAGATTTCACAGTAAAGCCGTAATTGAAGGTCAGCGTAAATTCATGGGTACATTATGGAATACTTATGCATTCTATGTGCTGTATGCTAATATAGATAATTTTGATCCCACCAAATTCAAATTGAGCGAATGCAGGCTTAATGTAATGGATAAATGGATACTTTCGCGACTTAACAGCACGGTAAAAAATACTGATGAATGTCTCGGTCAATATAAGATACCTGAGGCTGCAAGAGCTCTTCAGGAATTTGTTGATGATTTATCCAACTGGTATGTGCGCCGCGGCCGTGAGCGCTATTGGGTACAGGGCGAAACAGAAGATAAGACAGCTGCATATATGACGCTGTATACCTGTCTTATTACAATATCTAAAGCCGCCGCGCCGATGATACCGTTCATGACTGAGGATATATATCAAAATATAGTTCGTAATGTCGATAAAACTGCGCCTAAAAGTATTCATCTGTGTGATTATCCCACTGTAGAAAATCAGTATGTCGATACTCAGCTTGAGTACGCAATGCAAAAAGTTTTGGATATCGTTGTATTGGGACGTGCGGCGAGAAACGGCGCAAATATAAAAAATCGTCAGCCTTTGTCCGTCATGTATGTGAAGACCGAAAAAGCTCTTGATGATACTTTTATTTCAATCATAGAAGATGAGTTGAATATAAAAAGCGTTGAATTTTTAGATAATGCTGATAGCTTTGTTTCATATAAATTTAAACCTCAGCTTAAAACAGTAGGTCCAAAATACGGCAAACTGCTTGGTCAAATACGTACAGCTCTTGATGAGCTTGACGGAAGTTCAGCTAAAGCAGAGCTTGACAAAAACGGCTGTATCACACTTGATCTTTCATCGGAAAAGATAACACTCAATACCGAGGATCTGCTTGTTGAAACCGTACAAAAAGAAGGTTTTTATACACTCAGTGATAAGGGCGTAACTGTTGCCTTAGACACAACTTTGACTCCTGAACTGATCGATGAGGGATTTGCGCGTGAAATCGTATCAAAAGTACAGACTATGCGCAAAGAAGCTGATTTCAATGTAACAGACCATATTGATATAACACTTTCAGGTAGCGACGATGTCGTCAATACAGCATTACGCATGAAAAGCAGTATTACAGGTGACACTCTTGCCGATAGCCTTACATGCGCAAAGCCTGAAGGTTATGTCAAAAATTGGAATATCAACGGCCAGGATGTGGCTATAGGTATTAAAAAAGTCTGATAATAAAAGTCTGCAGACAACTGTCTGCAGACTTTTTATTTTGACTTGAAATATTATTTTATTTGTATTATAATTTTTATAATGAATTGCATCCGTATAACGGAGCAGTATCGGAGGTAAATATATGAAAAAAACAAAAAACAGCACACTTGATGTGCGCAAGCTGCCTTTAACGGGAATTTTAACGGCACTTGTCATAATCCTTCAGTTTATGGCAAACTATATACAGCCGGTTCCCGGAGTGTCAATCACCCTTGTGCTTGTTCCTATTGTAATCGGCGCCGCTTTGTTGGGTCCGTATGTAGGAATATGGCTGGGGCTGGTTTTCGGATTTACAGTGTTTTTGTCGGGCGGAGCAAATGCTTTTTTGGCAATAAGCATACCAGGAACGGTTGTAACCTGTCTGCTTAAAGGAGCGGCTGCGGGATTTGCAGTAAGCGTAGTATACCGACTTTTTGAAAAAAAGAACCAGTATCTAGCCATCATCATGTCAGCCATAATTTGTCCGATAGTCAATACCGGCATATTTTTGATTTGCTGCAGGATATTTTTCTGGCAGGGTGTACAAGAATGGGCCGCTTCTCTTGGTTTTGATAATGCGGTCCAGTATCTGTTTATAGGTCTGGCAGGAATAAACTTTATTGTGGAGCTTGCTATAAACTGTGTTATGGCTCCCATTATACTGAGGCTTACTAAAATAGGTAAAAGTACATTTTCCGGTCATTAATAAATTGGTATTATGAATAAAAAGATCATCTCTATTGAGATGGTCTTTTTTGTTCTAAAATTGCAAGTGGACAAATACTATTTAACAAAGGACAAACTTAAAGGAGTAAAAACGCATATGATAGACGGACTTAAGTGGCAGAATGAAATATACCCGTATCTGGGGCAGAGGATATCAAAATATATAGAAAAACTACCTACATCTACACTGTGCAATATAAGTGAAATACGGCTAAGGGCAGGAGGCGCTGTCAGTGTGACCGTAGGCAACAAAAATATAATTGTGTATGATGAAAACAACAAAGCGCTGACACTAAGTCTTTCAGAAAACACTGAAGTATTTACAAGGCTTTGCGGCGGTAATGTTTTTAGATATGAAAATCAAATAAGGAACGGTTACATAACAATTCAGGGTGGGCATCGAGTCGGCTTTTGCGGTACGGCAGTATACGAAACAGATAAAATAGTTACCGTAAAAGATATTACATCCGTTACGTTCAGGATTTCACGTCAGATAAAAAATGCGGCAAGAGAAATAATAGGAAATATTATCAACAACGACAAAATATATTCCGCTCTTATAATAAGTGAGCCGTGCGGTGGCAAGACCACTATACTGAGTGATCTTGCCCGGCTTATATCCAACATGGGCAAAAGATGCGCAGTTGTTGATGAACGAGGTGAAATATGTTCGGTTTTTGACGGCGTTGCTCAAAAAGAAATAGGCAACCTTACAGATATACTAAATGGTTATAGTAAAGGAGACGGAATGATGACAGCGCTTAGATGCCTGTCGCCTCAGTTGATAATTTGTGATGAAATAGGCTCTAAAGCAGACACGGATGCCATGCTTGAAGCTATGAACGCCGGGGTACCGGTGATCGCGACAGCACATGCAACAAACGAAGATGATTTGCTGGGTCGGCCTCAGATAGAGCGCCTGATAGATTACGGCGCAGTAGATAAAATATTTTTTTTGCAGGGGAATGCAAATCCCGGCGTTCTTAGAAAGGTCATAACGGTGAACAGATATGATGAGGATAGCTGGAACAGCGATGATAGCAATTAGTATTTTATTGTTTGGATTTTTCAGATATGAACGGTATAAAACACGGCCGAAAGATTTGGACTTTTTTATAAAGCTTTTCTATGCTTACAGACTTGAACTTAAGTGGAGCGTAAAGCCTTTCGAAGAGATCACCGCATGCTTTAAGTATAAAGGCTATGATAAATATTTAAATCAGGCACTTTCTATGCTCAACAGCTGCACAAAATTAGGCGCATATATTGAAAATAATACGGAATTTTTAAAAATGAGCTTCAGTGAAGACGATATCTCTGTGCTTAAATACTTTTTTTCGGAAAGCGGAAAAGGTAATCTTATATCTGAAATAAATCTGTGTGAAAAAACAATAGAAATATTAGAAGCAAAAAAACAGGAGGCAGAAGCAGAATTCAAAAAGCAGGGACCTCTTGCACTGAAACTCGGTATTGTGTGCGGAGCATGGCTGATAATAATGCTTCTATAAGACATAAATGGAAATAGATCTAATTTTTAAAATCGCCGGCATCGGCATTGTTATATCGATCTTAAATATAATCCTTGCTAAAGCCGGCCGAGATGAATATGTAATGCTGACAACACTTGCCGGAATCATTATTGTTGTAATAATGATTATGGATCAGATTAAGGAGCTGTTTTCAGCGTTGGAAAACTTATTTGGCTTATGATAACGGAAACTGTAAAAATAATATTATTCATCATATGTGCGCTTTTTTTAATAATAATATTAAAATCTGCAAAGAGCAATTTAACAGTTTTGCTGATTATATTTGTATCCGCCGCAGCATTTATTTTTATCAGCACACAGCTTTACGGTGTTTTGGATTTTATTAACACATTGGCCGATAAAGCGGGAATTGATGATCAATATATAGGAATAATACTAAAATGCATCGGCATATGTTTTCTTGGCGAATTTGCCTCAGGCTTGTGCAGAGACTGCGGTGAAAATACTCTTGCTAATAACAGTGAGATAATATGTAAATGCAGTATTTTGGTAATTGCTCTGCCGATGTACATCGATATTTTTAATCTGATTTTAAAATTATGGGAAAATGTCTGAAAAAAACTTGCTTTATTATAATTATAATGGTTTTGATGTGTGTAAAGTGTATTGCCATTACAGAGGATGATGAGCTATTTGAACAGTATATGCAAGGAGCTCCTGATTCTTTTGAATACAGCGAGGATACTGACAGTTACTCAGGTCTCGAGGAAAAGCTCGATATAGGCGAAATTACTGACAGCATCATAAAAGTAATAAAATCACAGCTCAAAAACTGTATAAGTCTTTTTGTTGCCATATCTGTTGTTATATTATTATTCGCTGTAGTGGACAGCTTTGAATTCAATACGTCAAAATCCATTTCTGTTATTACTTCCGCTGTTATTTCAATGACAGTATTGCTGATATGCTTTGCCACAATAAAAAGTAATATTGATGTAATAAAAGACTCAGTTGAAAGCATGAAAGTCTTTACTACTGCGGCGGTACCGGTTATCACAACACTTTGCATAACAAGCGCCGACACATTTTCCGGCGCGCTGTTTTCAGCGTCGGCGTCACTTAGTTCAACGATATTTGAATATATAAGCCAAAACTTGATATTGCCTCTGTCGATTCTTTATCTCTCCTTTGGAATTATAGGTAATATTTCTCAAAACTACAGCGTAATATCAATTAATACATATATTAAAAGATTTATAAAATGGGCAATAGGTATTTTTGCCGGTATTTTTACGGCTTCATTTTCATTGCAAAGTTTTGTTTCACACTCATCGGATACTTTGATGAAACGAAGCATAAAAACGGCTGTCGGAAGTTTTATACCGGTCGTTGGGAGTACGCTTTCAGGCGGGATCGACAGTGTATTTGTGCTTGCTGCCAACTCTAAAACATCCTTTGCCGTTTTAGGTGTTGTAATTATTATATTTATATTTTTACCGCCTGTTGCGGGGAATGTATGTTATGGGATTTCGGTCACCGCGGCAAAAGCGCTCGCATCCTTTCTCGGGGTCAGCAAGGCAGAAAGCACTTTGGGCGTTATAGCAGATACCTTTTTTATGCTTGCGGGGATTTGCGGCGCATGTGTATTTATGGTTATTGTTTCTTTCTTGATAATATGTATTAACATAGGATAATAATGAGTGAACTGATTAGATTTGCAATCAATATATGTATTTTGGTAATAATCACATCAATCGTAGCTACTGTTACTGAAAATATGAAAAACGGCAGGCTTGTGCGTTCTGCTGCAGCGGTTATGATGATTGTTGTTACTTTGAATTTTATTTTAAGTTTTGATTTAAAGCGTGATGATTTATTTACAGCCGAAAATTACAAGGTAGATAAAACCGAGGTTTGGGACAGCGCATTGACAAGCGTAGAAAATCAGCTCGCAGATCAAATGCTGTCAGTATGTCAGCAGAACAATCTGAGTGTTGACAAGATTATAGTAAACCTTGAAACCGATTATCAGAATATTCAAATCAATTGTATTGATATTGAGGGAGCAGATGCCCGGGATGCGAAAAATTTAATTGCTGGTTATTTTAAAATAGGACTCGCATATATAAATATTGACGGAGTATAAAAATGAATGATTATATAA
>CALXGU010000050.1 GCA_944387905.1 uncultured Clostridia bacterium | reverse complement strand
ATCTATGGGCGTTGCTTTCAGACTTGTCAAAGACGGTATCTGCGATGCTGCAGTCTCAGCGGGTAACAGCGGTGCCCTGCTTGTCGGCGCCACTATGATAGTAAAAAGAATACGCGGCATAAAACGTGCGGCTTTGGGCTTTGTTTTTCCTACCGAAACCGGACCGCTTATGCTCACTGATATGGGCGCAAATGCCGTATGCAAACCCGAATATCTCGAGCAGTTTGCAATGATGGCATGTGAATATATGAAACATATGCATAACATAAAAAATCCGCTTGTAGGTCTTCTTAACAACGGCACTGAATCTCATAAAGGCACACCGCTTCAGCAGGATACATATAAACTTCTTACAAATTCCAATCTGAACTTTAAAGGCAATGTCGAAGCAAGAGATCTTGCTTTGGGAGGCTGTGATGTCATTATAACTGACGGATTTACGGGTAATATAGCCTTGAAAACATTCGAGGGCGTCAGCAAAATGATGTCTAACGGCATAAAAAATATATTCAAGAAAAATATTATTACAAAATTAGGCGCCGTGCTTGTTCTTAAACAGCTCAATGCCTTTAAAAGCAAGTACGATTACAAGGAATACGGCGGCGCTCCATTGCTTGGTATTTCAAAACCGATAATAAAAGCACACGGTTCTTCCGACGCTCGCGCCATTAAAAATGCAATACGTCAGGCTATGGCATATCATAACAGCCATATGATTGATATAATCACCGACAAACTTTCTAAGACAGATTCAAACATTGATTCATAAATATTTTTATATATTGCATTTATCACAATATTATTTTATACTTATATTATAATTAACTAAGGAGATTATACTACTATGTCAGATTTCGATAAGCTTAAAAGGATACTTTCCGAGCAATTGGGAGTAGATGAAGAAATAATTACAGAGCAAACCACTATAGAAGACCTGGGCGCTGATTCGCTGGATCTTGTAGAAGCGGTAATGAATATTGAGGAAGAATTCGGTATAAATATCGACGATGATGAAATAGAAGGTCTTAAAACCGTAAAAGATTTTCTTGATTACATATCACAAAAATGAGTTATTCAAAATTTCAAAATATAATAAATTATAAATTTAAAAAAGAAAAGCTACTGGAAACTGCTCTTACCCATTCTTCATATTCAAACGAACATAAAAGCAGCGGATCTGTTTCAAATGAACGTCTGGAATTTGTCGGAGATTCCGTACTGGGATTTATATGCGCAGAACTTTTGTATTCCAGATATTCAGACAAGCCGGAAGGCGAAATGTCAAAAATGCGGTCGTCATTGGTTTGCGAAACGGCCCTTGCTGAATATGCGGCTTTAATAGATCTGGGAAGCTATCTGCTTTTAGGGCATGGTGAAAATCTTGCAGGCGGCAGAGAACGTCCGTCGACGTTATCAGACGCATTTGAAGCTCTTATTGCCGCAATTTATCTTGACGGCGGCATGGATAATGCAAAAAAATTTGTTTTGCCGTTTTTAAACGGTGCATTGGATTCCGACAAGTATACTCACGTTTTAAGCCGTGATTATAAAACCGCTCTGCAGGAAATCGCTCAGCAAAATCCGGGAGAAATCATACACTATCAGGTCGTTAGTGAAACCGGTACCGATCATGACAAAAGCTTTACCGTAAGCGTATTTCTCAACAGCAATTTACTTGCTACCGCGGACGGAAAAAGCAAAAAGGAAGCAGAGCAGAATGCTGCTAAAGAGGCATTAAAGCTAATGGGAGAGGAACTGTGAAGCATTCCAATATTTCAATCTTCATACCACATCTGGGATGTCCGTATAATTGCATTTTTTGCGATCAATATAAAATAACGGGGAGTGACTGTGCTGTCACTCCCTCGGACGTTTATAGCCTGCTGGATAGCTGCAAAAAGGATAAAAAGCTATTAAACGGCAAAACTCAAATAGCTTTTTTCGGCGGCTCATTTACTGCAATAGACAAAAATCTGATGATCGATTATTTAAAGGCGGCAAGCGGTTTTGTTTCAGACTGCACATTTGACAGCATACGCATATCTACACGGCCTGACTGTATAAATGAGGAAATACTCGATACGCTGAGACGATACAATGTTAAGACAATTGAACTTGGTATCCAAAGTTTTGATGATCAGGTCCTTACTGCGTCAGGGCGCGGTTATTCCTCTGAAACAGCAATAGATTCATGTAATCTTATTTCTCAAAGCGGTTTTGAGCTCGGAATTCAGATGATGTGCGGTCTGCCATGTGATACGCAGCAAAAGGACTTAGAAACCGCGCAAACAATAATCGACCTTAGCTGCAGACAAGTACGTATTTACCCTGTAATAGTAATAAAAGGCACAAAACTGTGTCAGATGTATGAAAATGGTCTGTATACTCCCCTGGATTTAGATCAGGCCGTAGATACCTGTGCAAAGCTTTATACGCTGTTTTGTCAAAATGATGTTACTATACTGAAAATTGGGCTTCATTCAAGCAGCGACGGAGTTGCAGGTCCGTTTCATCCGGCATTCGGAGAACTTGTTAGATCAAAAGTATTCTATGAAAGTGTAATCAAAGAAACATCCAAATACAAACATTACAATATAAGAGTAGCCCCGTCATTTATTTCTGTCGCAATCGGTAATTCAAAAATTAATTTGAGAAAATTCAAAGATAACGGATACGATATAGATATTATTTCAGATCCGAATATCGATAGAGAAAAATACATTATAGAATAAAAAAATCCTTCGATCATGTCGAAGGATTTTTATTTAACCCGTTATGCCAGTATAATTAATGGCCAAAATGCATACTACCAAAATGATCGTAAGCACTACTGTTATTTTTGCGAGTATACTGTCCTTGGTACGGCTTTTATTTTTATTAAAGAAAGTATCCATTTCCGAAGAAGAACCCGCCATCGCGCCCAGACCGTTGCTCTTTCCCTGCTGCGCACTGATACATATAATAGTTACCACACATAATACCAAAATAACAGAACCTAATATGATCTTAGTCAGTGTCATTTATTTTCACAACCTTTCAAATAATCCGCAATTAATATTACCATAAATAGCTTAAAATTGCAAGTTATTTTTATTTTTTATTTATTTAATATAAAAATATTATTTTTCAAAAGTTTTGAAAAGCAAAAACCTTTGATTTATGCGGTTTTTCAATTCAAAATCATAAGTTTTGAACGTTTTGAACAGAGTTTTGAACATATTTTATGTAAACCTAAAATTTTATCTGTTGATTACTTTAAAATTTTGTGCCTGTTTTTTTCAATAATTACCAGTAAAATAAAAGTAACCGCAATGGTAATAACAGCCGCAAGAGAAATATATTCAAACACAAAAATCCTTGCCAAAATAAACCCGTCTGTTATAAGAGAGACAACAGAAACATACCACAATTTTATATCAGAATGAGCGCGGCTTACAAAATACGTTACAAGCACAGCCAGCACGGTCAAGCCGGCAAACACTGTCAAAAATGTCGCGTAACTTATAATCGGAGCGTCATTAAAGGTAACATTTTTATTGAAAAATATATCTGCAAAACTGAACAGTATGCAATAAACGGAACAAATAAAGAAAGTATACGCAAACGCTCTGTTTAAAAAATATTTTATTGTATACACAATAAATATACAAAAATATACTGCAACTGCATATTTTGATGATAAAGTTCTGTTTGCGCTCAACGGTATTATTACAGAAGCAGCAAATGCCATGAATGAAAGCAGCAGAAAATAGCCTGGTGTAATAATTTTATTTGAGTAATCACTTTTCCGCTTGATCCATGAAAAAATACAAGCACATACAAATAATATAAATGTAACCGCCATAACAGTATACTCAATATACTCATAATAGACATTTATCTGTAAATTATGCTTTTTAAACGGCAGGATATACAAATATGTCAGTACAGAAAGCAGTACAAGAGAAAAGAGCATAATAGTTACTCTGCTTAATGCTATTTCTTTGTAATTGGACTTTTTATCACTCATAAAAAATATTTCTCCGTTTCCCGACCAATAAAGTCAAATCATAAATTTTCTGTATTATAAAGCAAAATAGGAATTATAAAAGATGCGGCATCCTCTGTTCTGAGTATTCGTTTTCCGAGAGTCACACATGGTATTCCGTTTTTCTTGGCGTATTCGACCTCTGATTCATCAAGCCCGCCCTCAGGTCCGATCAAAAAAGCGACTTCATCTTTTTTATGCCCGGGGATAATTATGGATTTATAATTCTCATTTTCATAACAGACAAAACTAGTTTGATACCTTTTCATTTGTGCAATAGCCTGTTCATAATCAATAATATCTGAGACGCGTGGGATATAGCCTCTCATACTCTGCATTGCAGATGAACGTGCTATTTTATTTAACCGTTCCGTTTTCTTCGCAGCGCTTTTGCTGTCGGGACGGCTAACACAGCGCTTGCTTAAAACAGGCACGATCTTATGTACACCGAACTGCACGCAGCGTTTTACCATATCATCCAATTTATCGCCCTTTGCAAGACACTGATATACCGTTATCCGCAGTTCGGGTTCTGTACGGTTCAAGTATTTTTGAACTATCTCAAAACTTGCATGGCGGTCATCATATGCTATAAGTTTACATTCATAGTCATAAAATTTACCGTCGCAAAAAACAACATTTTCCCCCACGCCTAATCTTAAGGAACGGATTATATGATTATACTTCTCGCCGTTCACTGAAAACATGTTATTCTCAATTATTTCATCATCAAAGAAAAAACGCTGCATATCATTTAAGAACCGCAAGAATCGCGGCCCATCCCCGCCTCTCTTTAATTTCAAGAATATCAAATCCGTTACTATTTATGCAGTCAGATACCTCCCGCTCACGCTCGCAAATAATTCCCGACGCAATAAATACTCCACCGCTTTTCAAAACTTTAGACAAATCAAGTACAAGGGTTTTTATTACATCAGCAACTATATTTGCTATGACAATATCATATTTATCATTTGCAAATTCCAACAAATCGCCTCTATAATATGCCGTTTTACTCTCCAGCCCATTTAATTTTGCGTTTGCCTGAGCCGCTTGAACTGCCGCCTGATCAATATCACAGCCATATGCAAAATCTGCTCCCAACAATACTGCGGCCTGTGACAGTATTCCGCTGCCGCACCCCACATCCATTACTATTTTGCCTTTGAGATCCTGATCGTAAATAAATTCAAGACACAAAGCCGTAGTTTCATGCGAACCTGTTCCGAAAGCCATACCGGGATCGATTTTCAGCAGTTTTTTCCCGGTTCGGACATTCTCCCATGCCGGTGAAATAATCAGATCCTCGCCTATTTCCAAGGGATGATAGTATTTTTTCCAATTATCTTTCCAATCACTGTCATCCACTAAAGTAACGTTTAATTCCAAAGTGCCCAGCTCATTCGCGTTATCCTGCTCCTTCAAATCCGCCAGAGACTTTTCAACAGCGGATATAATATCATCTCCCTGACTGTTCAAAGCTGTATAAAATTTAATGCATGAACGCTGCCGGCATAATTGCATCAGCTGATCATCTACATAATCATATGCAGGCTCTCTGGTGTCAAGGAATTCCTGAAAATCCCTGCTGTCACAAACTTCAAATCCGCCTATGCCGTTTATTATCAATATATTGGAAACGTATTCTATACCTTTTGTAGAGGTACTTATAACAGACATTTTATACTGCATAACAACATCCTTATTAAAAACAAGTGGGAAAGTTTAGCTTTCCCACTTGAAATTATATAAAAATTTAAGTTACTTGTCAATATCTATAATATGCTCTTCCAGCTTTTGATAAGTACCGTCTGTAAATACAACATCAATTTTATTATTATTGAATGTCAAAGCTGTACCATGCATGTTACGAATTTTATTGCCGTCCGGCAGGTCACGCCTTTCAAACGAGCCGCCAAGCACTGTGTGATATCCTATTTTGCCTATTTCCGTATCACGCCCTGCCGGCAGATAATTTCTCCTGTGTTCATGACCGTTGAGCATAACATTTATACCGATTTCATTAAGAGCTTTAAGCCACTCTTTATAATGACGGGTAAAATACTCATCCTTATAGAGATCCATGCGGACATGGCAAATGGCAATTTTATATTTAACATCGCTTGCTGCATACTCATTTTCTTTATTTTTGATTATATTTTTAAGAAATCTTGTCTGTGCAGCACGATAGGTATCAAAATTTGCCATACCTCCATACTCCGGATGGTCATCATTTTTATCCTCACCACAATCAAGAACAACTCCCCATATACTTCCGATACGAAAAGTATAAAAAAGATTTCCGTTATCTGTCGCAACGTAATCAGCAAAACCAATCGCCATTCGTCCTCGCGTATCGTGATTTCCCCTTGCATATATTACAGGTACTCTGCCCTCTGTGATCTTTGAAGTAATATAATAGATAGATAATAAATGTTCTATGCTGCCGCTGTGATTTGGTATGTCGCCGTTTAAAATAAGAGCGTCAAGATCATCGCCGAAATATTTTCCCGACTCGGCAGGTTCAACCGTTCTGGAATGAGAATCGCATATCATATAAATATTGATATTGTCCTCTTTGTTCATCGGCTTAAATGAATAAGTCTTTTCAAATGTCTCTCCAGATTCCGCAAAATACGGTTTCCTGTCTATGCATCTTGCAAAACGAATAGTATATTCTTTTGCGCTGTCCAGCTCATCTTTTTCGACAAAAATCTTATGTACGGTTTTTTCGGAGTTAATATTTCCATTATCATCATCGCTGTAAATATTATCTCCTACCTGAACCCACGCAAGACCTTTGTCACGGGTATTAAATATTATTTGATACCCTCCATGTGCAACAAATACAGCTGCGTCGTGAATAAGCTCGCCTTCAACTTTGATAAGTCCCATAATACTTACCTCTACAATTAATTTATTAAGCCTAAGCTCGTTTAAAGTATATTCACTTGTCACACCTTTGTCAATATTTTAATAATTAAAAACAGATATTATTTGTCCGTATTGCAAACAGTCAAGGATATATGTATTTAGCATTTTTGCAGCTTTGTCTGCCTCTGTTTTTAGATTATATATACTGTCTTCTTCAAAACATTCAAAAAAGAAAGTTTGATTACGAATATCTGTATCAATATAATCGTTCATAGGAAGAGCAAATACCATATTATTTGTTGCAAAATCAAAATATTGCTTTCTCTGCATGTAATTAAAATTGTAATATTCAAATGTGTTTAAATTATCAAAAATACTTTCTGTGAAACGGCTTGCCCATAATTCCATAAACTTAAGTGCCGGATAAATATTATCGGGATTAGAAGTTTTTTTAGGAATCATCATTGCATGACCCTTAAGCTGACATACCTCTTCACCATAAGAATTTGAAGATCTTGGATATGGTACCCAGTTTATTTGGATTTGTTTGGCATATTCAATATTGCGGTAAATCTGAGTATACATGGTAGATGACATTAATGTCGTACCGCTGTATAGACCTATGTGATCGGCAGATTTTGTACTGTAATTTATGTATTTGCTTAAATCAGTTATAAACTGCCACGCTTCATATGTTTTTGGATTTGACCAATTATTTAAAATTGAAGGTTTGCTGGAATCAGTTGCTATGTCGATATATTGAATACCATTTGTAGACGGCCAATTATACGCGGCATTTTTCGGCCACTGAACAAATGCTGTTAGTTTCTGAGCGTTATCGTTTACCCGCGGTGCTGAAAGTAGATAATTGGAGAAAGTACCCCAATTCCACTGACCTCTTTCCCATGTCTGATGTGGGTCTTCCAAATTCAATTCACGTGATAATGTTTGGTTATACCATAATACATCAACGTTGCCCAATGGTGATATTATATAACTCTTGGAACCCCATTTTACAAGATCCATAGCTCTGCTGCAAATACCAGGAGATTTATCAAGGCGATCCATGTTTACATATTTTTCAAGCGATTGAGAAATGCCAAGAGACGCCGGATAAGCAACATGGTTGGTGTAAATAATATCACAGCTTTTACCTGAACTCATAGCTGTTAAAGCCGAATCAATTGCTGTCTTATGCTGTCTTACGGTGTATTTGATGTTGAGGCCCAAACTTTCTTTGAGCTCTGAAAACCAGGCCCATTCATCGACATATACTCCGTTTGGTTTTTGATAAGACCATACGCCGTAATTATCTCCTGTAAAAAACGTAAGCGTCTTTCCCTTAAGATCGGAAAGCTTAGTTGTACCGCCAGATTTAGATTTAACAAATTCTGTGCTGTCCAGATCAAACGATGGTAAAAAACTCTTATTAGCTTTTCCGTCAGCATTTATAAGAGGATTTTCATCAAAATTATATTTAGAAAATTCCGGACCATTAATGTCGGTCTGATCTTCATCCGGTAAATTATCATCAGGAACATCCGCTATTTCATCTCTTTTGCAAAAGCGATAAAGTACTGCGGCAATCTGTGCACGCGTCGCTGAGTCACGGGGGGCAAAATTTACCTCATCCATGCCGTCTACAATACCTGCTGTCTGACAAACAGCAACAGCTTCTTTAGCATAATCCTGTATTCTGCTACTATCTGCAAACTCTTTCTTTGAAACAATATTTTTTAATTCTATACCTTTATACTGAGTATATCTTACAAGCATAGTGCACATCTGCTGACGCTGTACTTCAGCAAGCGGTTCAAATGTAACATCTGTCATTCCGTTTACTATACCGTTCTCATAAGCCCATTTTACTGCAGAGGTATACCATTTCCCTGACGGAACATCATTAAATACTGTTTCAACGTTAGTATTACCGGTATCAACATTCTCCATATTTGCTAAAATCTGTACAAACATTGCACGGTTTAAATTATAGTTAGGTTCAAAAGTATTTGGAGTCATACCGTTCATTAAACCGAATGTTGCAACATAATCAACATAGCTTTTATACCAGGCAGTCGACACTACATCGCTGAATTTCAATGATGAATCAATTAAAGACTCTGATTTCTCAGATTTAAGATTGCTATTGACCGAGTCTGAGAAAGCAAATAACGATAATGATGAACAAAACATTATCAAAGCTAAAAAAGATACAAATAATTTTTTTTAAAACTAACATAAATTTCCTCCCATTCTTGTCAAATACAATAAAATTTAATAAACTAAAGATGTTTTTTATTGTAATTTACATTAAATATAACATTGTTTTTTAAAAAAAGCAACAAAATTTAAAAAATTGAAACAATAAAAAAACAGACACCAGGAAGTGATGTCTGTAAAAGGAGTCGGCATAACATATCTTCCCGGGCCGTCGCCAGCCAA
>CALXGU010000049.1 GCA_944387905.1 uncultured Clostridia bacterium | reverse complement strand
ATTGCAGCTCCTTGAAATATTTTAGTATCCGCACACCCGTAAAAAACAGATGTGCGGATCTGATGTTAGTTTGCAATAAAAAACGGCATTTATACCATTAGCTTACAGGTCTTTTACAGCGTCTCTGATTTGGCGCGGGAAATTAGTTATAAGACCGGTCACTCCGGCTTTTACAAGAGCAGCAGCGCTGTCGGCGTCATTTACGGTCCAGGCGTTTATTTCAAGCCCTGCGTCACGCACTTGTTTCAAATCGACTCTGAGCAGATTGCATTTGAATTCCGGATGTACTGCAAATGCGCCCATGGCCTTTGCATAGTCTACGGTATTGGATATCGCATGCACGTACAGGGGAGCTACCTTCGCATTGGGATTTGCTTTAAGTACGTTTTCAAGTATGGGGTGGTCAAAGCATGAATAAAATACCTTGTCCTCAACGCCGTACTGAGCAACCATTTCAACTATGTCATACTCCAATCCATCGTCGACAGTATGATTGCCTTTTATTTCAATATTCAGGCCGATGCCCGTCTCCTTTACCAGTTCAAGAAGCTCGGACAGCTTTACTATGTTCTGTACCGGTACATCCGGGAAATGTTTTGAACTGATATCTACGTTCTTTATCTGATCGTAGGTCAATTCGGTAACATCCCAGTCGGCATATTCCTCGAATGCAAGCCGCTTGAGAGTGGCGTCGTGCATAATGATAAGCACACCGTCCTTTGTCTTTCTGACATCTGTCTCAATAGCGTCGGCCCCGTCGGCTACAGCCTTTTTGAAAGCAAACATTGTATTTTCCGGAGCAGTTCCTGAAGATCCTCTGTGTGCAATAATTTTAACCATTAGTAGTTTCCTCCTCGTTAATAGTATTATTTTTAAGGTTTTCAACTTCTGATACAGTATCGTCATCCGCATGGATCAAGGCAATGAAAGCGATCACAATAAATAATGTTTGTATAAGCGCATTGAGAATAAAGCCGGCATCAATGCCGCCCGGGATCTTACCGGCAGCTGCGGCAAACAAATCTGCAGCTGAGCTTGATGAAGCTATAACGGCATATAGAGACGATATGGCGGTCACACGTCTTTTTGTTACTTTTTGCCCGCAGAAAAGCAAAACTACAGTCATGACAAAAAGCGCCAGAGCACAAAGTGTCAGCATGTTAAACTTGACCTGGCTGACATGAGACTTTTCAAAAGATCCGAAAAACTCTTTTATTGTGTATGCAATAACGTAAACAGGCGCGAAAAATCCGAAAATAAATATTCCGTTTTTTGGCTTGCTGCCGCTCAGAACGGTATACCCCAAAACAGCATAAAACACAGCCGTTAAAAGCTCAAGGATAACCACCGGGTCAGGCAGACGCATCTTAAGCATAGACGCAGTATTCACACCGAAATCAGCCATCATTATAATAGCGATAAGTATAAAAATAAAACCTGCGGCATTGCTGTTAAGAACCTGTCTTCCAGATCTCTGGCTGCTGCCAAATATCATAAAAAAAAGCGCAAACACAGCCGCGGCGGCCAAGAAAATATATAACATATATATTATGAATGTATCAAAACCATCTTGAGGCTGATAAAAGCCGTTTTCATCTATTACAAAAATATATTGCAATATTCTTAAAACAATACACACGGGTACAGAAACTGCCGTGAACAAAAGCGCATGTTTTGTCTTCAAATAAAACGCCTCCGTAAATTAAATTCAGTAAAATACATAACAACAATATTATACTATACATTTTAATAAAAGTAAATACAGATATTTCCGAATTATTGCCTGCATACACGGAGTATGTTGACAAATAAGACGTATAAATATATAATGTTGTTTATATTTAAACAAAATGCGGCAGGAGAATGTATGATAATAATAGATGACTATAAAAACAGACTTAACAGATATCGTCAGGAGCTGACCAACTTGTATGAAGCGCTGAAAATCGATGATGTAAAGACAAAGCTGAAACAGGACGAGGCGCTGACGGCACAGGACGGGTTCTGGAACGATATGGAGAAATCGCAAAAAGTCTCTCAGGCGATAAAAAACGCAAAAAGTACGATTTCGGAGTATGAGTCACTTGAAAAGAAAGCGGATGATCTGTCGGCGCTGATAGAATTCGCCGAGGACGGGATGCTGGAAGATGTTGAACAGGATATAGTATCGGAATTTCCTGAATTTGAGAAGGAGTTGGAAGATGCCAAGCTCAAAACTCTGTTATCTGGAGAATATGATAAGAATAACGCTATATTGACATTCCATGCCGGAGCCGGAGGGACAGAGGCTCAGGACTGGGTGGAAATGCTGTACAGAATGTATACGCGATTTGCACAGCGGCATGATTATAAAGTAACGGTTTTGGACTATCTGGACGGAGATGAGGCCGGAATAAAAAGCGCGTCGATTCTGATAGAGGGAATGTACGCATACGGATATCTGAAAGCGGAAAACGGAGTACACCGTCTTGTCAGAGTTTCGCCGTTTGATTCGTCAGGCAGACGTCATACATCGTTTGCGTCGCTGGAGGTGATGCCGGAGCTTGATGATGATACACAGATCGAGATCCGGGATGAGGATCTTAAAATAGACACATATCGCTCGTCAGGCGCAGGCGGACAGCATGTAAATAAGACCGAAAGCGCCATACGCATAACTCACCTGCCGACAGGAGTGGTTGTGGCATGTCAGAATGAACGCTCACAGCATAAAAACCGGGAGATGGCAATGAAAATGCTCAAGTCAAAGCTTGTGGAGATAAAAGAACGCGAGCATCTTGAGAAAATAGACGATATAAAAGGCGAACATATGCAGATAGGCTGGGGCTCTCAGATCAGATCATATGTGTTTATGCCGTATACGCTTGTCAAGGATCACAGGACCGGGTATGAATCGGGCAATATAAACGCGGTCATGGACGGAGATATCGACGGATTTATAAATGCGTATCTGCTGTCACTGTAAAAGAACGTGTTTAAACTGCACAAAAAACAGACATAAATTTTGTTGAAAAAGCGACTTTTTGTTTCAGTTTCGTTACATTAAAGCTTTGAAGTTGACTTGAAATACTATTAATATTATAATTTTAGTAAGTTACTTGCAGGAGGAAAATATCCATGAAATTAGTTAAAAGCTTAATGGCAGCCTGCCTGATGGTCATACTCATGTTCAGTATGTGTATTTCTGCTTTCGCATACAATGACGTGAGCATGGACGATGAGGCAATGCCGTATATCGAGTATGTTGACAGACTGGGAATTCTGCCCAGTACCTGGAACAATGATTTCCAGCCCGAGCAGTATCTGTCTCGTGCAGACGCTATAGTAGCTGCTTATAAAATGCTTTACGGTACGGCTATAGATCCCTCTTTATATCAGGATGTAAATAATGATTTTGTATCTACCGGCGGCGAAACAGGCGATATTGAAGAGACTTCCATTCTTAAAGCCTATCTTGCGTGGGGCGTTGATAACTATCTTATTACGACAAATGTAGAAAATTCTATGTTCAAACCGGCAGAGCCTATTACAGCAAATGAATTTATGACTTTGCTTGCAAAAATACTCAGACTGGTAGAAGATGCCAACGCTACATATCCTGATGATTACACTGATGCTGTATCGGCAATTGTTGGTGATATAGAAGCAGGAGACGAACCTGTAACAAGAAAACAGGCGGCAGTAGCTCTTGCAAACGCTATAGTATCTGAAAACGGAGAAGAGGGAGAACTCGGCGTATATGAAAATTATGAAGGCGAGCCTCTTGACTCTCTTGCCGTAAATGTTTTCCATATGTCAAGCGTCGACCTTATAATCCGCGCTACAAAGAATAAAAGTCTGGGATATAACGTACAGAACGGTACGCTTCTTTCCAACGGCGCTGACGTAGATTTGAATGAAGACCTCTCCGATTATGTCGGATATGGAATAATGGTTACTTACCGTGACAGTGATAATTCAGGCACATATACAGAAGATGAAGAAATACTTACATACTCAGTAAGCTCTACTGTATCTACAACAGTAACACTTGAAGATGTTTCGATCGAGTCAGGTAATGCCGTAACAATAGTTACAGATAACGGAAGCTACAGAATCGGATCTTCTACATACCTGTATCTTAACGATGATCCGTGGCCGATAGATAATGAGAAGTATGATCTTATCAGCATGGTATCCGCTATAGGAACCGCCACTTCTATAACAAACCGTAATAACCTTAAATTCAAATGCATGGCAGCATCAAGTGACTCACAGTATCTTGCAACAGTATTTGCATCTGAGTCAAAACCGGGTAAAATCGTAGGAATAAATAATGGTTATTACTCTATTTATGATTATTACTATGCAGGTACTGATGATGAAATAAAAACATATCATATTTCAAGCTGTGTATTTGCAAGCCCTGTAAAGGTAGGGGATTATGTAAGCTTTTATGAGTCCTCCGGCAAGCTGTACTGCAATGCAGGTACTACACTCAATTCGGGTGTGTGGGATAAAACAGGTAATGTATATACTCTTACGAACGGAACAGAACTTGTAGAGCATATGTATTTCAAGCCCGGTGAATCAATACTTGATTTTGATTCAAATGAGGAGACAGCGACCAAGTACCAGCTTATCCTTGCAGACAGTACTTCAAATCAGCTCATTACATGGGAAAATTATAGAACCGGTTATGAGCAGATGATTATCAAGAGCATAAATTCTGCAGACAATGTTCATACAATAACGGCTACAAATCTCAAAACAAATACTGATGCAGAATTCAGTGTAAGCTTTGATAATGTAGATTCTACGACAGCACTGGAGGTCGGAGATTTCATTGATTACAGTACCGACGGTGCAGAAGTACCTACAATATATGTTAAAAAGACTGCTTCCAAGACTCTGGATGTAACAGATATGGGCGGATACTTTGAAGATAACGAAACACGCAGAAAGTACTATAAAAATGTATATTATATGGGTAATGTAGGCTCAGATGAAGAATTTACCACAGGAACTGCTACACTGAATCTTGATATGGCAAATTGTGTTGTATCAATAGAATATTAAAAAGAATTAAAAATGTCCGGTCTAAGACCGGACATTTTTTTTAGGCTGTTTCAGAATGTTAAAAAACATTGAAATTAATTTTTTGTTATTGTATAATGATTTCAACTGTGCTATTATTTAAGAGTACGATTATATGTTTGAGCAAACATTAAACCAGTTGAGAGGTATGAAATAAAAATGGAACAACAGAAGATAATATTCAGCGGAATACAGCCAAGCGGTACGATAACCCTGGGCAATTACATCGGTGCCGTTCGGAATTGGCCGCTGGTATCTGAGCTGGGTTTTGGTATATTTTCAGTGGTCGATATGCACGCAATAACAGTCAGGAACAGTCCTGCCGATCTGCGAGCACGTACACTGTCAACTCTGGCTGTTATTTTAGCATCCGGAGTGGACCCTGAAAAAAATCTTGTGTTTATACAAAGTCATGTCCCTGCACATGCGGAGCTTGCATGGATACTAAACTGCTATACAATGTACGGTGAGCTGGGAAGAATGACTCAATTTAAGGATAAATCCAAACAGCATGCAGACAATATAAATGCCGGCCTTTTTACTTATCCAACGCTGATGGCTGCAGATATTCTTCTGTATAATACGGATCTTGTGCCGGTCGGTGTTGATCAGAAACAGCATTTGGAACTTGCCAGAAATATAGCAATACGATTCAACGGAATATACGGCGATGTGTTTAAAGTACCAGAAGGATATATACCGGAGCTTGGAGCAAAAGTGATGTCGCTTTCATCTCCGGATAAGAAAATGAGCAAGTCAGATCCAAACCCTAAATCTTATATAAGCATAACCGAGGAAAAGGACTCAATAATAAAGAAATTTAAAAGCGCGGTAACTGACAGCGATAACAAAATAGAATTTTCCGACAGTAAACCCGGAATATCTAATTTGCTTACAATTTACAGTGTGATGACCGGCTGCACAATAAAAGAGGCTGAAGCGAGCTTTGCCGGCCGCGGCTACGGTGAGTTTAAGCTTGCAGTAGGTCAGGCGGTAGCGGACGGATTAGAGCCTTTGAGGTTAAAATATAATTATTATATGAACAATAAGGACTATCTGGAAAAAGTATATACCGAAAGCGCACAAAAGGCCTGCAGTCTTTCATATAAAATGCTCTCAAAGGTGCAGAAAAAGATAGGATTTATAAAAAAATAAAGGAAGCCAATAAAAATGGGTAAAACAGATTACATTTTTCTTGCCGGCGCGTTTATAATGGCGTTGGTACTGTCTTTTGCCTGTACGCCGATAGCAAGAAATTTTGCGTATAAGATAGGAGCGATAGACGTACCCAAGGACAAGCGCAGAATGCATAAAAAACCTATTCCGCGTCTGGGCGGACTAGCGATTTTTTCCGGTTTTTATGTTTCCGCTCTCGTATTTTGCACACAGTATATGACAAAGGAGATACGCGGCGCGCTGATAGGTGCCATAGTGATTGTGGCATTGGGGATATTTGATGACGTTCTTGCCCTAAAGCCGTATCAGAAATTTGTATTTCAGCTTATCGCAACTGCAATACCGGTGTATTTCGGTGTCCGTATCACAAGTCTTCCCAATATTTTCGGCACAGGAACGGCATATATAAACCTCAATGTATTCTTCCAATATGCAATCACGATAATATGGCTTTTGGGTATACTGAATGCAGTAAATCTTATAGATGGATTGGACGGGCTTGCGGTAGGAGTATCAGCGATAATGGCAGTATGCGTAACTGTTATCGTAGTATTGCTTCAGTCTCCAGCAGTAGCCATAATGGGCGCTGCACTGGCAGGAGCGTGTCTGGGCTTTATCCCGTATAATTTTAATCCTGCAAAGCTTTTTATGGGCGATACAGGCGCGATGTTTATAGGCTATATGCTTGCTGTCATGTCTGTAATGGGCTTGTTTAAAGCATATGCAATAATAGCGTTTGCAATACCGTTTCTGATTTTCGGTCTGCCTATATTTGATATGATTTTTGTATCAATGCGGCGTATGCTTCACGGCAAATCACCGGTATCACCTGATAAGACCCATTTGCATCACAGACTGATAGAACTCGGCTTTTCTCAAAAACAGGCAGTCGCGATAATGTATGCTATAGCCGCAGTGTTAGGTCTTATTGCGGTGCTTATGGCGGGCGAGGGCTTTGTACGCGCTATAGTGATCGTTATAATTGTATTTATAATTGTGATAATGTGTTCTTTGATCATGTATAAACACAGAATTCATAAAGGAATAAAAAATGATGAACAAGATTAAAGTAATGACCGTATTCGGGACCCGGCCGGAGGCGATAAAGATGGCGCCGCTGATAAAAGAGCTGGAGAGCCGGGATTCAATAGAAAGTATTGTATGCCTGACCGGACAGCATCGGGAGATGCTTATGCAGGTCCTTGACACATTTAAAATAAAAGATGATTTCAATTTGGATATAATGCGTCCGGGACAGACTGTCACCACTATTACAACAGACGTATTGTCCGGCATGGAAAAAATACTCTGTGATGTAAAACCGGATATAATGCTTGTGCACGGAGATACAAGCACATCATTTGCAGGAGCGCTTGCGGCGTTTTATGCCGGAGTACGGGTAGGACATGTCGAAGCGGGACTTCGCACATATGATAAATATTCTCCGTTTCCGGAAGAAATGAACAGACAGATGACCTCACGTATTGCCGATCTGCATTTTGCGCCAACTGTATCCAACAAGCAAAATCTGACAAAAGAAAATGTAACGAAAAATGTTTTTGTCACAGGCAATACTGTCATAGACGCACTGTCGCATACGGTAAAGCCGGATTATATTTTTGCGGACAATACGCTGGCAAATACAGACTTTGAAAAATATAAGTATATATTGCTGACAGCCCATCGCCGTGAGAATCTCGGCG
This sequence comes from uncultured Clostridia bacterium, assembly GCA_944387905.1. GTDB lineage: Bacteria > Bacillota > Clostridia > Oscillospirales > QAKW01 > RGIG9041. The sequence continues at coordinate 1,401 of CALXGU010000049.1, read as the reverse complement.
CGCCGCTGAGGCAGATATGTACTGCAGTACGAGAGATCGCTCAGGGTAATCCTGATGTAAGATTTATTTATCCCATGCATTTAAATCCGCTTGTAAGAAATACTGCAGCGGAGATATTGGGAGGCATGGAAAATGTGATATTAATTGACCCGGTCGATGTCTGTGATATGCATAATCTAATGCAGCGTTGCTATATGGTAATGACAGACAGCGGCGGACTTCAGGAGGAAGCTCCGGCGCTGGGCAAGCCGGTGCTCGTCCTGCGTACAGAGACCGAACGTCCGGAGGCGGTGACAGCCGGTACTGTAAAAATAGCAGGCGTTGATACAGAAGTCATAGTCCGTATGGCCAACACACTTATACGCGACAAAAACGCATATGACGCGCAGGCGTCGGCCGTAAACCCTTACGGTGACGGAAAAGCCTCGCGCCGTATAGCGGATGCAATACTTTATTATTTTAATTTAGGGGATAAACCAAAGGATTTCGGTGATTTACAATAAATGAAAAACAGCAAAAAAACTATGCAGTCTCCCGGTGATACGATTACCAAAATAAAGTTCTCAAAACGTCCGGCAGGTAAATTTGTTTTGTCTATGATCTATACGTGGTTTATATGCGGAATCATAAGTCTTTTTTTGCTTTACGGTCCGTGGGACTGGTTCAGAACTACACTTATAACTTCCGCTGAGACTACTATCAATCACAAATACATAGCACGGTTGTTTTATTCTCAGTCTATGATAGATGAGGTTATGAGTCAGAACAAGGTCATAGATCTCGATACTCAGACTGATGCAGGGAGCATAGATGCCGATAGCACTGTAAATAAGGTGGTACTGACAGATATCAGTAAAGGCAACTATAAAGCCTGGATGCTTGAGATCTCAGACCCTTCAAGTGTATTTTTGGGAGTTTCGGAGTATTTTGGCGTAAAGGGTCAGAAACTGCCGTATCTTATGAATAATTATCCTAATGCAATAGCCGGTATAAATGCCGGCGGATTCGGTGACGCCAATGGCTATGGAAACGGCGGGATCCCGATGGGTCTGGTAATGTCAGAGGGAGAAATGCTGTATATGCCGAATAAAAGCTCTTACAATATTGTCGGCTTTAATACAGATAATGTTCTTATTCTCGGTAATTTCAAGAAAAGCGAGCTCAATGATCTGAATCTGCGAGACGCGATAGAGTTTACGCCGTTTTTAATAATAAACGGAGAGGCTGCAAAAATAACAGGCAACGGCGGCTGGGGCCTTGCGCCGCGGACCGCTATCGGACAGAGAAGAGACGGTACAGTTGTTTTTGTAGTTGTGGACGGACGTTCAGTATCGTCGGCAGGAGTTACGATAAAGACACTTCAGGACATAATGATTGAACAGGAGTGTTATAATGCTGCCA
>CALXGU010000048.1 GCA_944387905.1 uncultured Clostridia bacterium | reverse complement strand
TATCTGCTATATTTATAAATTAATATATAATTATAATTATATAAGACTGCATAAAACTGCGCGAAATTTTAAAAAAAGGCAAAATAGATTGTAATAATCTGTCTTGCTATTGATGCCGGTTGATACACTGCGCCTTTTATGATTGAAGTTGCCGCAGGCCAGGAATTTTACTGCGCTGTCATCCTCAGTTGTCAGGATTGCCGTAAAAACTTTGCGTGATTTCATAATGGACATTGATTGATCCGCCGTTTATTCCCGGCACTGCTTTAAACTTGAATTCCTTATCAAATTCCCATGTGTCCTGTGATACTTCCAGACAAACGCAGCCTTTTTCGCCGGCCTTAAAGGTTTGTTCACTCTGTCCGTTGATAGTTGCCAAAACCGAATTGAAACCGTTGTTTTCGATGTAAAAATCGACATGATCCCCATTGCTCTTATTCAGCTTTATAGACATATTCAGTCCGGTAAGGTTGGTGATGTCCCCTTTGTCAATTTCAGTGACGTTCGTTTCGATAACGGTATAGTCCGTGTTTTTGATCTCACAGCCGGTCAGCCACAGAAGGCAGACCTATACCGCTGCGATCGCAATAAGAGAAGTTGCTGCAATTTTAATATTTTTTATGGATTGTCGCCTTTTCAAATAATGATTTTACTATACAGAAAAATTAATATAGCATCTGCAGAAAACCGATAACTTTCCTACTGATGCTATATTGATTAAAGAATGGTCTTAAAAAGCGACCGTTTTATTATATCTTTTGCTTTACTTTAGCAGCTTTTCCGACTCTGTCGCGTACGTAATAGAGCTTAGCGCGTCTTACTTTACCGCGGCGGACTATTTCGACTTTTTCGACCTTGGGTGAATTTACAAGAAATGTTCTTTCAACGCCTACGCCGTAAGCCACACGTCTTACCTTGAATGTCTCGGATATGCCGCCGCCGTGCTTGGCGATAATAGTACCCTCAAAAACCTGTATTCTCTCACGGTTTCCCTCTTTTACCTTTACGCTTACACGCACGGTATCGCCGATGTTGAGTTCAAACCTGTCGGCTTTGATTTGCTCGTCAGTTACAGCTTTCAAATAATCCATTGTAACTATCCTCCTTTAAAATTTAAAGAGCTTTACAGGCATTCATGCGAGCAAATGCAGAGGACTGCCTGCCAAAAAACTTCAATAATCTAAAACATGATACCACAATCAAATCCAAATTGCAATATTTATTTTAATTTTCTATGCAAATACTGACTATTTCCGGAAAATTATTCAGGCGCAGCGGCAGAAAAGTATTTCCCGCGCCGGCGGAAATTATCATCGTACTGCCGTTGCGTTCATATCTGCCTTTTGAGAATTGCGGGAAAAAACCTTCGTCGGGAGAATATAGGGCACCGTAAAACGGTATTCTTATTAGACCGCCGTGATTATGTCCCGACAGCACAAGATCGATGTCATAGTCGCTTATTGCCAGGTCACGGGTAAACTCCGTGGGTCTGTGTACGACAGCAATTTTATAGTTGTCGAGACGCTGAAATACTGTCAGCAGGTCTGATTTTTTTTCAGTGTCGCCGTTTATTATATCTGAAATACCCAGGAGTGAATAATCCTCAAAGATTTTATACTGTTCGTTTATCAAAACATTTTCACAGCCCAAAGCATGTATCGTGTCCTGCAGACCCGCCGCCGACTCATGATTGCCAGTGACATAGTATACCGGAGCGATTTCCGACAGGCCCGACAGCAAAACAGAAGCGGCTTTTAGATCTGTCTTTCTTCTATCTATCAAATCTCCTGCAATTACTATTATGTCTGGTCTGCATTGCTGTGTTTTTCGCAGGATAGCAGACCCCAGTCTTTTGTTGTTGTGATAATCGCTGATAAGAACTATCTTCAGTCCTGCGTGAACCTTGTCGGTTTTTATTCTGTACTTTTTGATTATTATGATATTATTATAAATCAATAGCAGTACGGACATAAATATTATAAATACCAATATCGTAAATATAAATTCCGACATTTCTTTTCTCCGTTAATTGTTAAAATTTTCGTCAATTATTGACAAATTTTGTTAAATATTATATACTGTTTTTATAACGATTTTTATGGGGGTGAAATGTATGCGCAACTCACCTTTAAAACGGCTGGTGATGTTTTCTGTCGGATCGGCATTGAATGTTGCGCTGTTTTGTTTATCTAAATATTTAGGCTTTCCGCTTTGGCTGGATTATACGGGCAGTTTTTACATAACTGCGGTCTGCGGACCGGTAGCCGGCGCACTGTCGGTTATTCTGCATACTTTGCTGATCGTATTTCTGATCGACGGAGTATGCGCGCTGTGGCTTGTTATCCCTGCTGTATTTGTCAGCACAGTGATCTGCGCTACAAATCAATCGGGTTTTTTAAAGACGCCTTTCAGTTATATTGCGTCAATGTTTGGGTCGATGCTTGCCGGTGCGCTCGGATATTTTATAATATTTGCGTCAAATTATCGACTGCCGTCCAGATATGAGGAGTATTTGGATGCCATGTCGGGCGTAATGCAGTCATACGGCGGTTTTTTAGGTACGGTGTATGCCAGCCTGGCGCTTGCGTTCACCGAACTTATCGTCTGTCTGCTGCTGTTTTCGGCGGCGTATTTTTTGACTCCCAGGCCTAAGAGTTCGCTGAGTTTCAAAAAATAGAACAGACGATATGGCATGCTGAGTTTCAAAAAAAGAACAGACGATTTCGCGCGTAAAAATTTACGTGCTTTTTTTGTGCAAAAAAATAAAAGACCGTCGGTACGCGCCGAAAAAATATACTTACATTTTTTCGGGCGCGTCTATGTTCATAAGCCGAAGAGCGTTTTTTATAACAGTCTTTGTGCAGTACACAAGAGCCAGACGCCCGGCGGCAATGCTTTGCTCCTCACCCTTTATACGGCATGCGTTGTAAAAGCTGTGAAAAGAGCCTGCGAGATCTATAAGGTATTTTGTGACCTTGGACGGCTCAAGAGACAGAGCGGCGGACACAATGGTGTCCGGATAGCTTGTGAGTATGCTTATAAGCTGACGCTCATGCTCATCTTCAAACAAGTAGCTGCCGCAGTCACTCGGGCGTGAGTCTGCCACATTGCGCAGTATCGAGCAGATCCTGGCATGGGCGTACTGAACGTAATAAAGAGGATTGTCGCTGTCCTGCTTTACGGCAAGGGACAGGTCAAAGTCCATAACGGATTCGGAGCGGTTCAAATTAAAGAAAAATCTTGCCGCATCGGCCGGGATCTCGTCAAGGAGATCTGAGAGCGTAATACTCTTGCCGGTACGTTTTGACATTTTAAAAGGCTTGCCGTCACGCATCAGACGTACAAGCTGCATAAGCACAACGTCAAGTTTTTGGGGATCAATGCCCAGCGCTTTAAGTCCGGCTTTATAGCGGATCACATGACCGTGATGATCCGCTCCCAGTACGTTTATGCAGCGTTCAAAGCCGCGCTCGTTGAATTTGTTGCGATGATATGCAAGATCTACGGCATAGTATGTGTAAAATCCGTTGGCTTTTACCATTACCTCGTCTTTTTCACAGCCGTATTCAGTTGCGCGAAACCATTTTGCGCCGTCTTTTTCGTAAATCGCGCCCGCTTTTTCAAGCAGTTCTATAGTCTTTGCCACATATCCGCTTTTGTGCAGCTGTGATTCACGAAACCATGTGTTATAATGTATTTTGTATTTTTCAAGGTCTTTCTGCATACGCAGGATATTTTTTTCCAGACCGAACTGCGTGAGAGAATCTATAAGCTTGTCCCGGTCTTTAAGATCGATATCAGGATTTTGTTCTGCGTACAGTGCCGCCAGTTCTTTTATATCGTCGCCGTGATAGCCGTCGTCTGGAAATTCAATGCTGTCCGGTCCGTTTATCAGCTGATACAGCCTTGCGTAAAGCGACTGTCCGAACAGAGCGACCTGGTTGCCTGCGTCATTGACATAAAATTCACGGCTGACGTCAGCTCCGGCTGCGCTTAGCACTGAAGACAGGCAGTCGCCTATAATGCCACCGCGCGCGTTTCCCATATGCATAGGGCCTGTCGGATTGGCTGAAACAAATTCTACAAGTACTTTTTGGCCGTGGAAAATGTCTGATGTACCGAAATCGTCTGAAAGCTCAAGAATGTTATTAACTTGATCGGCGTAATATCTGCCTGAAAGCACGAAATTTATAAATCCCGGTCCTGCCACCGAAACGCTCTGTATGATCTCTCCCTTGTCTATTCTGTCAGCTATCTCACGGCCGATGACAGCGGGCGGCTTTTTCAGGTATTTCACGTTTTTCATAGCAAAATTTGCCGAAAAATCTCCGTTTGAGGTATCCTTTGGGATTTCCACTTCAAAATCAACAGTGTCCGCGCGCTCCAGTATGCCCATGCTTACACAGGCCTCATACGCGTCAAGGACTTTGTTTTTTATAATGCTTTTTATATTTTCCAGTGGGTTTTGGACTGACATTTTATAATTCCTTTCAATATTTTTCTATATCTATTTTATGTACCTCTCCGTTTATTGAGCGGCCCATAAAAATACCGCCGTACGTCTCGAAATTTTCGGTAGAGTCGCTGACATAAAAGCTGCGTTTTGCGGGTCCGGAGTCGTTTGTGAGGCCGTTCAGACTGAGCAGACGGCATATTGCCAGAGCAGCTTCTTTTCCGGGGTCGATAAGCCGTATATCGACGCCGACAAAATTGCTGATCGCCTTTGCTATTATCGGATAGTGCGTGCAGCCCAGTATAATAGTGTCGGGCTCAAAATCCAACAGTTTGGAAAGGTAAAGCTCTATAGCGCCTTTTGTCAGAGGATCGTCGGGGCTTATATGCCCGTTTTCCACAAGCGGTACAAACAGCGGACATGCAATGCTTATGGTTCTGCAGTCCGGATCCGCGGCCGAAATACTGCGCTCATATGCTCCTGATTTTACAGTGGCCGGAGTGCCTATGATCCCTATCCGTCCGTTTTGCGATGCACTGACAGCGGCGGCGGCAGCGCTGTCTATTACGCCTATGATGGGGAAAGGATAATCGTCCTTTATACTGTCCAGAGCGACTGCGGAAATAGTACCGCATGCCACGAGCGCGGCTTTTATGTCAAAGCCGGACAGAAAGTTCAGGTCCTGGCGCGCGTATCGTATGATAGTATCCGCGCTTCTTGTGCCGTAAGGCACGCGGGAGGTGTCGCCGAAATACACTATATTTTCATGCGGCATTATTCTGCAAAGCTCTTTCATGGCGGTAAGACCGCCGAGCCCGCTGTCAAAAACGCCGATGGCGTTTGGATTCATATTCTGTCCTCCGACATTGCAAGATTGATAAGTCTGTCAGCAAGATCAAAGCCTCTTAAACATGAATGCTCCATTAACTTTGGATACATGCTTATGTCCGTAAATCCCGGAATGGTATTGAGCTCGTTGAAGATTATTTCACCGTTGTCCTTTACAAAAAAGTCCACCCTTGCCATTCCCTGGCATTCAAGCGCTTTGAAAACGTCCAGAGCGATTTTGCGGACTTTCTCGGCAGTGTCGTCACCGATCTTTGCGGGTATATACAGCTTTGAGCTTTCGTCGTTGTATTTTGAATCATAGCTGTAGAACTCACCGGACGGCGCGATCTGACCGCAGACGGATGCCGAAGGCTCGTTGTTTCCGATAACGGCGACTTCTATTTCTCTGCCATCGATATATTGTTCTACAAGAACTTTAAAATCATGGCGCGCCGCTTCAAACATGCCCGCCTCAAGCATTGCCCTGTTTGAGCATTTGGTGACTCCGACGCTTGAGCCGGCCGAGGCCGGTTTTACAAATACGGGATACTCAAAATCCGCCTCTATCCTGTCAGCGCAGGCACTTACGTTTTTTATGACTGCTTCGGAATAGAAAAATTCCCATTTTGCCTGAGGTATACCGGAGTGTTGACAGATGATTTTGGTTATGACTTTATCCATGCTGCATGCCGCGCTTGTCATTGTTGTAGTGACCTGCGGGATGCCCGCGAGTTTCAAAAGCGCGGCTATAGCTCCGTCCTCGCCGTTTTTGCCGTGGAGTATGGGAAACGCTACGTCTATTTTTATGTTTTTTGCCCCGACGACGTAAATACCGCATACAGATCTGTCCGGGGATATAAACGCGGCACGGCTTTCAGCGTCGAGCCACTTGCCGCTGCGAATCTGCTCAGGCAGAGCGTCTGTCAGAAACCATTTCCCGTCGCGGGTTATGCCCAGTACGTATACATTGTATTTATTTTTGTCGAGAATCGTTATAACATTGGCAGCGGAGAGGCATGATACTTCATACTCGTTTGAGACCCCGCCGAATATAACGGCTACATTTAATTTTTCAGCCATATAGATACCTTCTTTAAAACAAAATTTATTATAAAAACTACATATAACCACAAATATAATAACTATAATACCACTATTTACGTTGTATGTAAAGATTAATATTATCTATTTTTCCTGCCAGTTTCAGCAGAACAAAAACAGACGGCAGGAGCATAGCAAAGTTGACGATATCTGCAGCTTTCCACAAAATATGTGGCGGAAGCACTGTTCCGAAAAATGCCGCTGCTATAAAAGAAATATCATACCACGCTCCGTTGGGAGAGAGATATTGTACCGCGCGCTTTGCAAGGTAATACCAGCCGATTGCCGTTGCAAAGACAAACAGCGACATTGAAGTCCAAAGCAGCAGCCGACCGGCTGAAAGGGAAGAAAAAGTAGAGCTTACCACGGCATCCGCGTCACAGCCTGCGCCTGCGCCTGACATGACGTACATCAGCCCTGTGACGGCGCACATTACAACGGTATCCCAGAATGTAGTCGTCATAGCGCTCATAGCGCTCAGCCCGATGTTGCCGTCACCGGCTTCGGCGGCGAGTATGCCTCCGCTGCCGAGACCGCTTTCATTAGAATAAAGCCCGCGGGTAATACCGCTTTTGACGGCGGCACCCAGTACTCCTGCAGATGCGCTGTTCAGTGCAAAAGCGTCAGACAGGATGGTGTTGATCGCACGGGGAAGGCTTTGGATATCAAGGATTATCACAAAAACACTTGCCGCCAAAAATCCCGCCGACATAATAGGCACGAGCAGGCCGCTCACCTTTGAAATGCCTGACAGCCCGCACGATACAGTCAGTATGAGAAGCAGGGCAAGACCGGCGCCCGTCCACCATGCCGGCGCCGGCAGGGCTGATGCCAGAGACCGCGCGGGCACCGCGGCGCCCATAAACAGTCCGCCCATAGCGCAGAATGCCGCCCAGGCTTTTGCGGTACGAAAAAAGCCCAGCTTGTCAAGTATCACCATTACTCCGCCTGTCTGCTGTCCATCGCGCTTTTCAGCGTATTTCATGGCAAGATAGCTCTCCGCATATTTTGTCGGCATTGCAAGTATTCCGCATATCCACATCCAGAATACCGCACCGGGTCCTCCCGCCGAAATGGCAACAGCTACTCCCGTGATGTTCCCCGGTCCTATGGTCGTGCCCAGCGCCGCCGCAAACGCGCGGTATGTGCCTATGCCGCTGCAGCCGGCTTTTTTGCTGAACGAGTATCTGATGCCTCTGAAAGTATATCTTTGTATAAATTTTAATTTAAAACAGAAATACAGATGACAGAATAAGAGAATGATGACCATATATACCACCTTTATTATCTATATTGACGTTTGGCATAAAATAGCATATAATATTTCTATGTGTGATGAATTTTTCATGAAAAAAGCGCTCAGACAGGCAGTTGTTGCCTATAATGCAGGAGAAGTACCGGTCGGAGCCGTAATAGTAAAAGACGGAAAGGTGATAGCCCGCGCGGCAAATTCACGCGAAAAGTCAAAAAATGCACTTATGCACGCTGAAATCCATGCTATCCAGAAAGCATGCAAAAAGCTGGGCGGCTGGCGGCTTTCCGGATGTACATTGTATGTGACGCTTGAACCGTGCGTGATGTGCGCAGGCGCGGTGATGAATTCAAGAATAGACCGTGTGGTTATAGGCGCCAGAGATGAAAAAGCCGGTGCATACGGGTCTGTGACAGATATAAGCCAACTTCCGGTAAACCATAAACCGCAGGTTCGGTTTGGGATTATGGAACAAGAGTGCTCAGACATATTGAAAAGCTTTTTCAAAGACCTCAGACTGAAAAAACGTAATTAACAAAAAATTTAAAATTTGATAACATCTTGACTTGCCCGCTGTGCTATACTTTGAGCAGATAAGGAAACTTATCTTAATCCCCCTCCTATTTTTAATGCAAAGCAGTAAAGCAGCGGCGGGTATCCGTCGCTGCTTTACTGTTTTGGCGTTATATTCTGTTTATATAAAATTGCTATAGAATGCAAGCTGAGAGAGATAATATAACTATATTAAGGAGAAATAATTATGGATTTTATTGATGAGGTTGTGCAGAAAGCACAGGAGACGGGAAAATATATTGCAGACAAGGCGGATCAAGTGGTTGATTATGTGACGCTTGAGTATAAGGCGTCTTCTTTGCGCGGCAATATAGACCGATGCTATAAAGAACTGGGCGTGCTGTATTATAGGATAAGTCAGTCCAAATGTCAGGATGGCGGTCAGCTGCAGGAAAAGATAGACCAGATCGAGTCTTTGCTTTGTGAGCTCAATGCTCTGCAGGAGGATATGGCAAAGTATAAAAATATCTGCGCTCAGTGCGGGACTAAAAATCAGGCTAAGGCTGAATACTGCAGCAAATGCGGTGCCAAGCTTAAATAAAGGGCGGTAGATTTATTTGGCTGAAAAATCAAAAAAGAACTATTTAAAGGGCGCGATGATACTGACAAGCGCGCTTTTTATCGTAAAAATATTCGGCTTTATATATAAAATACCGCTTTTCAATCTTATAGGCGGATCTGGCTGGGGATACTATAACGATGCGTATCAGGTTTACTCGCTTATGTTTGTATTGTCGACTGCCGGGATACCGGTCGCAATAGCGAAGCTTGTGAGTGAGTCGAATGCTGTAGGCAGGATACATGAGCCGAAAAAGATACTGTCGCTTGCGCTTAAGACGTTTTCTGCCCTGGGCGCTGTGGGTATGCTGGTACTGATATTTTTCGCGCGGATGTTTGCGGAGAATATCGTAAAAACTCCCGAATCCACCATTTCCATTATTGCGATTGCTCCGGCAGTATTTTTTGTATCGCTGGGCTCGGCGTTCAAAGGCTATTTCCAGGGATACAAGAACATGGCGCCGACGGCTGTATATCAGATAATAGAGGCGCTTACAAAGCTCTTGGGACTTGTCATTGTCATAGTCCTGATAGGCATGGGATACGGTGATAATCCCAAGCTGCTCGCCTGCGGTGCGGTCATCGGCGTGACGCTGGGTTCTCTGACTTCATCCACGTTTATGTTTATAAGATTTTATTTCGGCAAGGAACAGATAGAGGTTGACGTAGAGAATCCTATTGCGAGCCGAAGAAACGGCGTTATTTTTACTGAGATAGTAAAAATAGCCGTACCGGTAACGCTCAGTTCTTCGGTGATGAGCATTGCGTCGCTTTTGGATATGATACTCGTCAAAAATTCGCTCATTGTCTCTGGGCTTACCGCGGCACGGGCAAATTTGGTATACGGAAGCTATTCCGGATGCTGTAATTCGCTGTTTAATTTTCCGCCGACGATTACGCAGACCATCGGAATATCTGTATTGCCGTTCATATCTGCGATGCTTTCTGTCGGACTGA
>CALXGU010000047.1 GCA_944387905.1 uncultured Clostridia bacterium | reverse complement strand
ATGTCGATCATTATAAAATGCTTTCCGGCGGCACGGAAGGCTGTATTCCGATCCTTGAGGACGGCACGCTCGATATGACAAATGTCGATGCAAATGACGCTGATGAGATAGCACAGCTTTACGATTCCGTTAAATAAGAATAAATTTGAAAAAAAGACGGCTTTGCCGTCTTTTTTTTATAAAACTATGGAAAAAGGATATAAGATATTATATAATATAAAATAATGTAATTATAGAGGTGTCACCTATGGAAATAAAAGAAAAAAAGGAAAAATCAAGGGGTCTTTTTGAATTGTACGACCTTCTTGACTCGGTGGTGCTGTCTGCTGTATGCGTGCTTGTTATCTTTACATTGGTGTTCCGTATTTTTGTGGTCAGCGGCAATTCTATGTACCCGACTCTCAAAGACGGAGAGCGGCTTATAGTATCAGATCTTTTTTATGAGCCTGAACAGGGAGATATAATATGCTTTTACAATGAGTTTAAAGATGAGGTGCTGATAAAGCGTGTTATAGCGACCGAGGGCCAGACCGTGGATATAACCGATGATTACCGTGTGTTTGTAGACGGCAAAGAACTGCCGGAGGACTATATCGGAGATATAGATACGCATAGACTGTCTACTCAGATGCCGTATACAGTAGAAAAGGACAGGGTTTTTGTAATGGGAGACAACCGCGGTGATTCAATGGACAGCCGGGATACGCGTGTAGGAACCGTGCATAAGAACGATATACTCGGAAAGCTTGTTTTGAGATTATTCCCGCGAACCGGGACAGTAAAATAAAAACGGAGAACAACATGTCGGATTTACAGAACCGGAATATGAATATACAGTGGTTTCCCGGTCATATGACCAAGACCCGCAGATATATAGAAAAAAACATAGGTCTTGTCGATATAGTAGCGGAAACGGTGGATGCGCGGTGTATCCGCGCATCGCAGAATCCCGACTTTGACAGACTGCTGGCGTCCAAGCCGAGACTGATGATAATAACCAAGACCGATCTTGCCGATCCCGATATAACGTCGCGCTGGCTGAACAGTTTCAGCAAACAGGGCAGGCAGTGCGTATGTGTCGCACTCAATACCGGAAGAGGAGTGAAGGAAGTGCTTCCGGCAATCAGGTCGGTGCTTGCCCCTAAGCTAGAGAGCTATGCCGCAAAGGGCATGAAAAAAACGATACGCATGATGATCTGCGGCGTGCCCAATTCCGGAAAAAGCACTCTAATAAATTCACTCTGCGGCAGACGTGCGGCGCTTGCACAGGACAGACCCGGTGTTACGCGCGGCGGGCAGTGGGTCACGCTCTCGTCCGATATCGAGCTTTTGGACACACCGGGCATACTCTGGAATAAGTTTGAGGATATGCAGTCTGGACTGCATCTAGCCTTTACGGGAGCGGTTAAAGACGATGTGGTGGATATAGAGACGCTTGCGCTTGAGCTTATAAGGACTTTGAATACAAAATACCCGTCAGCACTGGGCTTGCGTTACGGGATAGACACAGCTTCTTACAGTGAGCCGCTGGAGATCTATGAGGCTGTATGCAGACGCAGAGGATTTATACTTCGCGGCGGCGAGCTTGATTATGAGCGGTGCGCAAAGATAATGCTTGATGAGTTTCGAGCCGGAAAGCTTGGCAGGATATCGCTGGAGGCTCCTTATGCTTGAATTTGTCATAGAAAATGAAGAACGTTCAAACGGCAACAGGATAATATGCGGTGTGGACGAGGCGGGCAGGGGCTGCTTGTGCGGACGCGTGTATGCGGCAGCCGTAATACTACCGCAGGATTTTTACTGTCCCGAGCTTGACGACAGTAAAAAGCTGAGCGCGAAAAAACGCGAAAAGCTTTTTGATGTAATAACACAAAACGCCGTAAGCTACGGTATCGGCTTTGCAGAGGTAGAGGAGATAGAGCAAATAAATATTCTAAATGCCGCAATGCTTGCAATGCGGCGTGCGGTCGACGGTCTTGAGCTAAAGGTGGATATTGCTCTTATAGACGGAAATATGTCGCGCGGTTTCAGCTGTAAAACACGTACCGTCGTCAAGGGCGACAGTATATCACCCAGTATAGCGGCGGCATCGGTTTTGGCAAAGGTCTCACGTGACAGGTATATATGCAGACTTGCAAAATCATATCCCTGTTACGGATTTGAAAAGCATAAGGGCTATTGTACCAAAGCCCATGTCGAGGCGATAAAAAAATACGGACCGTGCAGCATACACCGACCCTCGTTTTTGAAAAAGATATGCTGAGGCTGGGACAGAAAGGCGAGAATGCAGCTGTGCTGTACCTTCGTATGAAAGGCTACCGCATATTGGAACGCAATTTCCGCTCAAGGTACGGAGAGATTGATATAATCGCCTTTAAAGATGATACGGTCGTATTTGCAGAGGTGAAGACCCGCGGCAGTCACCCCGTAGCTACTCCCGCGTCGGCAGTAGATATATTCAAACAGAAAAAAATCATAAAAACAGCATATTTCTATATAATGAATAAACAGCCTTCTGATGTTGATATGCGATTTGATGTAATCGAGGTGTCAGCATCCGGGGTAAGATACAGAATAAACCATATAGAGAACGCTTTTGAAATTTGACGGGAGAATATTATGCTTGCCGATCTTCACTGTGATACATTGTATAGATGCTTTACTGAAAATATTGACTTAAACAGCCGAAGTCTGCATATAAATATGCAAAAAGGCACACAAATGCTGCCGTATATACAGACTTTTGCTCATTACATACCGGAAGATATTCCGGATAAGTTCGATTTTTTCTGCAGAATGCTTGAAAATTCGTTAAGACTTATAAAAAGTGATCCCCGATTTTTGCTTTATGAGAAAAAAAGCGATATCGGGAGCTCTGAAAAGCAGGGTAAAATACTTGCCGTGCTGTCTGTGGAGGGCGGTAATTTCTTTGATTGGGATATGAGCTCCAATCTGAAAAAAGTAACTTATCTGGAGCAAAACCATATCAGGTTTCTGTCTTTGTGCTACAACAGCGGCAGCGCGCTGTGCGGCGGATCAAGAAGTAAAGACGACAGCGGAGTGAGCGGGCTTGGGATGGAGATCTGCGATATGCTGTGTGAGCACGGCATAGCTCTGGATGTGTCGCATCTGGGCTTTAAAAGTACGCGTGATATACTGAGCACGGACTTTATAGCATTGGCTACTCATTCAAATTGCTATGCTGTATGCGACAGTATGCGTAATCTGAGCGACTGGGCGATAGAACGTCTTATATATAAAAACAGTCTTATGGGCATCAATATGTATTCACCGTTTTTAAAACACGGCGGCGGCGCGGGCTTTTGCGATGTGTACAGGCATATAGATCATGTGCTGTCGCTGGGCGGACAAAATATTTTGGCAATGGGCTGTGACTTTGACGGCTGTGACAGTCTGCCTGAAGGCATCAGTGATGTGACGGATATAAAAAAGCTTGATATCCCGCATGAATTATTTTATAATAACGTAAAAAGATTTTTGAATTCACTGTAAAGGAATAACAAATAATGAACTATGTAAGCACAAGAAACAAAAATGTAAAGATCAGCTCTGCTCAGGCAATAGTAAAAGGTCTTTCAGAAGACGGCGGACTGTTTGTTCCAGAATCTATACCTAAACTCAGTGAGTCAGAGATGTCTTCGCTTGTAGGTTCGGGCTATAGATCAAGAGCAAAGCTTATTCTCTCGAAGTTCTTGACCGATTACAGCGAAGAAGAGCTTGAATCATGCATAAACGGAGCATATACCGTTGAAAAATTCGCAGGATCAAACCCGGCACCCGTTAAAAAGCTTGATGACAATAATTATGTACTTGAGCTGTGGCACGGTCCCACCTGCGCGTTTAAGGATATGGCGCTTCAGATAATGCCAAGGCTTTTGACGACCGCTGTGAAAAAGCAGAATTCCGATAAGACGATAGTCATACTTGTCGCCACGTCCGGAGATACAGGAAAAGCGGCGCTGGAGGGCTTTTGTGATGTAGAGGGCACGAAAATACTCGTGTTCTATCCGGCACACGGAGTAAGCGAGGTCCAGAAAAAACAGATGACCTCTCAGGGCGGATCAAATACCTCAGTTATGGGAGTTATCGGTAATTTTGATGATTGTCAGAGCGGAGTCAAGCGTATCTTTTCAGATAAGCAGGCCGTCAAGCGCTTGAATGACGGCGGGTATGTATTTTCAAGTGCCAACTCTATAAACTGGGGTAGGCTTGTGCCGCAGGTGGTATATTATTTTTCCGCCTATGCCGAGCTTGTACAGAGCGGCGATATAAAAATGGGGGACAAGCTTGATTTTATAGTCCCGACAGGCAATTTCGGAGATATTCTTGCAGGATATATCGCCAAAGAAATGGGTCTGTATGTCGGCAGGCTTGTGTGCGCATCAAATAAGAACAATGTCCTGACAGATTTTATAAATACAGGCGCTTATAACAGAAACAGAGACTTTTTCACGACAATGTCTCCGTCAATGGATATACTTATATCCAGCAATCTTGAACGGCTGCTGTTTATAATGAGCGGCTGCGACGACGAAAAAATTTCAATGTATATGGAGCAGCTGAGCAAAACCGGAAAATATACAGTATACAATGAAATCCTGAATAAAATACAGACAGACTTTGCCGCGGGCTGCGCAGACGAGCAGCAGACATTAAAAGCTATCCGTGATGCATATGACCGCTACGGCTATGTAATCGATCCGCATACCGCAGTGGGATATCATGTCAGCGGCGGGTACAGCGGAAACAATAAAAAGGTAATTCTGTCAACAGCCAGCCCGTATAAATTCCCCAAAAGTGTTATAACGGGTCTTGGAGGCAGTACACAGGCTGAAAACGAGTTCAGGCTTTTTGATATATTGAATAAACAGACAGGTGTAGCCATACCGCCGTCCTTGGCATCGCTTGAGAGCGCTCAGGTTCGGTTTGACGGCGAGTGCGGCATAAACGAAATGACAGAAAAGGTATATGAATTTCTGAATATATAAAAACATGCTGCCGGCAATTTATTTCTCAACGTACAAATGTACATTTTTCTGTAAAATGACGGCAGCAATTGTTTTTTCCGATATATCCTATCGGTCTAAAAAGGAACTAATATTTCTCGCGGTAGGTTGAACAGAAGGTCTCGTTTCCGTTTTCTCCGCAGATTTTGCAGTTGCAGACTTCAATTTTTTCAGCGGTGCAGCAGTTGTCCTTTGTGTGATAATGACATTCTGTGACTTCGCATACAACGCCTTTGTTTGTCTCTTTGTTCTGATCCATTTTAACAGCTCCTTTCGGTATTATTATAACCGGCACAACAAAAATAAACATGCAAAAATTTGGAAGGAAAAGATATATTTGTCAATTTTTATAATAGGAGATACGCATTTGTCCGGTACAGCGGACAAGCCCATGGACGTTTTCGGCGGGAAATGGGAAAACTATACCGAAAAGCTGAAAACAAACTGGGAGGCATCGGTAGGCGATGAGGATACCGTGGTATTGGCAGGAGATATTTCATGGGCAATGTCGCTTGAGGATGCGAAATCAGATTTTGAATTTCTTGACAGCCTGCCCGGAAGAAAAGTAATAGTAAAAGGCAACCACGATTATTGGTGGGGTACAGTGGGTAAAATGAATGCTTTTTTAAAAGAAAACGGTATAAAAAGCATAGAGTTTATATATAACAGCAGCGTGACAATAGGCGATATGGCAATATGCGGAACGCGCGGGTGGGGTGAGCGTCAGACTGAGAAGGATGAAAAAATAATAGCGCGCGAGTCGGGAAGACTGGAGCGTTCGCTGATGAGCGCGCCTGAAAATGCCGAAAAAATAGCAGTTATGCATTATCCGCCTGTGTTTGAAAACGGTTATATTGCCGAATTTGTGAGGATCATGCAAAAATACGGCGTCAAACGCTGCTATTACGGGCATCTGCATGCAAATTCCATACCCAAAGCGGTACAGGGTATGTATCAAGGTATTGAATTTTTCTTAGTTTCTGCCGATTCTATTGACTTTTTACCGGTTACTATATAAAATATATCAGTTAGGAAAACGGAGGTATAGATAAATGAATTTAAAGGAAAATAAAAAAACGGATAAGAATACCGTACAGCTCACCGTTGAAGTAAAAGGCGATGAGTTCAAAACAGCCGTAGATGCTGCGTTCAAAAAGAATATAGCAAAAATGACGGTACCGGGCTTCCGTAAGGGGAAAGCCCCGAGAAAGATGATAGAAAAGCTTTACGGCGAGGGTGTTTTTTATGATGATGCAATCAACTCGCTGTATCCGGCAGCATATGACGCTGCTGTTGCCGAAGCTGGCATTACTCCTGTCGATAATCCCAAGGTAGAGGTGACAAGTGTCGACTCCGAGGGTTTTGAATTTACGGCGGTCGTAACGGTAAAACCGCAGGCTGAGGTTAAGGATTACAAAGGTATAAAAGTTGTAAAGAACGTCTATAATGTAACAGAAACAATGGTAAAGGGCGAAATAGAAGCCCTGCGCAAGCAAAACCAGCGTATAGTTGATGTAGACCGAGAGGCAAAAAGCGGCGATACCGTAAACATAGATTATGAGGGATTTGTCGACGGTAAAGCTTTTGATGGCGGTAAGGCAGACGGATATGATCTGAATTTGGGATCCAATACATTTATACCCGGATTTGAGGATCAGCTTGTAGGCAAAAAGGCGTCTGACGAGTGCGAGGTAAATGTCACTTTCCCTGAGGAATATCATGCTCAGGAACTCAAAGGCAAGGCTGCCGTATTCAAGGTAAAAGTAAACGCGGTAAAAGAGATACAGCTTCCAGAGCTTGACGATGAGTTCGCAAAGGATGTCAGTGAATTCGACACGCTTGCTGAGCTTAAAACAAGCATAAAAAAGAAGCTTACCGAACAAAAGACAAAACAGTCTGAGGCTGAGCTTGAAAATGCGCTTGTCGACAAGCTTGTAGAAAATACGCAGGTTGATATTCCACCCGTCATGATAGACAGAAAGGTCGACAGCATGATGGCGGAATTTGAACAGCGTCTTGCAGGCTCAGGTCTTAATCTGAATACTTATATGCAGTATATGGGCACGGATCTTGAGTCGTTTAAGCAGAACTATCGTCCCGATGCCGAAAAACAGGTAAAGACGCGCCTTGCGCTTGAGAAGGTGGTCGAACTTGAAAATATCGTTGTTTCAGATGAGGATATCGATAAAGAATATCAGACAATAGCTGATGCTTACAACATGAAGGCGGAAGATGTAAAGAGATTTATACCTGCGTCCGAGATAACAATGGATGTTGCTGTCGGCAAGGCTGTCGAGTTTATAAAGACAAATGCTCAGATAACGGAGCAGAAGCCGTCCGCTCAGAAATCAGCGGCTAAGACAACATCTAAGACATCTGCCAAGACCGGCACAAAGAGCACTTCAAAAACCGGTACAAAGAGCACAGCAAAAACCGCCGCGAAAACAACGGCAAAAAAGACTGCCGGTAAAGAATCGGCAGAGTAAGCTTAATTTTCAGGAGATGTTATTATGAGTTTAGTACCAATGGTAGTAGAACAGACAAACAGAGGCGAGCGTTCATACGACATATATTCCCGTCTGTTGAATGACCGTATAGTATTTTTGTCTGAAGAGGTCAATGATGTTACAGCAAGCCTGGTCGTTGCCCAGCTGCTTTATCTTGAGGCGCAGGACAGCGAAAAGGACATAAGCTTTTATATCAATTCACCTGGCGGTTCAATAACCGCGGGCATGGCGATATATGATACGATGCAGTATATAAAATGCGATGTATCAACGATCTGTATCGGAATGGCTGCCAGTATGGGTGCGTTTTTGCTATCAGCGGGGGCAAAGGGAAAAAGGTTGGCGTTGCCCAACAGCGAAATAATGATACATCAGCCTTTGGGCGGAACGCAGGGTCAGGCGACAGATATACAGATCCACGCTCAGAGAATAATCAATATAAAGAAAAAGCTCAATACATTGCTGTCAGAGGCGACAGGGCAGCCGCTTGAGGTGATAGAACGTGATAC
This sequence comes from uncultured Clostridia bacterium, assembly GCA_944387905.1. Taxonomy (GTDB): domain Bacteria; phylum Bacillota; class Clostridia; order Oscillospirales; family QAKW01; genus RGIG9041. The sequence continues at coordinate 1,680 of CALXGU010000047.1, read as the reverse complement.
GGAACGTGATAATTTTATGACCGCACAGCAGGCATGTGACTACGGTCTGATAGACAAGGTTATTAAATCGAGGTAAAGATGTCAGGTACTCAGGATACGAATAAGCGCCGGTGTTCATTTTGCGGCCGCAGCGAAAACGAGGTATCAAGAATGCTTGCAGGCCATGACGCATATATATGCAGAGACTGTCTGCAGCTGGGCATGCAGGTGCTTGGACTGGATGACGTGCAGGCGGAAGAAACACCGCATGAACAGCTTGATATCAAGTTGTATACTCCGCATGAGATAAAGAGCTTTCTTGGTGATTATGTCATCGGTCAGGACAGAGCCAAAATAGCTCTGAGCGTGGCGGTGTATAATCATTATAAGCGCATACTTAATCTGGACGATACCGATGACGGGGTGGAAATCCAAAAGAGCAATATTCTTCTTATAGGACCTACCGGCAGCGGAAAAACATATCTCGCTCAGACTCTTGCCAAAATACTCAATGTCCCGTTTGCAATCGCCGACGCGACAACGCTCACGGAGGCCGGGTATGTCGGAGAAGACGTCGAAAATATACTTTTGAAACTTATACAGGCTGCCGATTTTGATATTGAAAAAGCTCAAAAGGGCATCATCTATATCGATGAAATAGATAAAATCTCACGTAAGAGCGAAAATATGTCAATAACCCGTGATGTAAGCGGCGAGGGTGTTCAGCAGGCTCTTTTAAAGATACTTGAGGGTACTGTCTCTAATGTTCCGCCACAGGGCGGCAGGAAGCATCCCAACCAGGAATTTATCCATATAGACACTAAAAATATACTGTTTATATGCGGCGGCTCGTTTGACGGGATTCAAAAGAACGTCGAAAAGCGTATGAAAGGCAGTACGGGTATCGGATTCGGTTCAGAACTAAAGGTGTCAGGCAAGAAAAATCTATCTGAAATATACAGGAACGTCGAGAGCTACGATATAGTCAAATACGGACTGATACCTGAAATAGTCGGCAGACTTCCGGTGCTTGTGTCACTGGATGAACTGGACGATAAGGCGATGCTCAAAATTTTGACTGAGCCGAAAAATGCGATAGTAAAGCAGTATAAAAAGCTGTTTGAATATGATGGTATCGATCTTGAGTTTGAAAACGATGCGCTTGAAGAGATCGCGCGGCTTACCATTGCAAATAAGACCGGGGCGCGCGGACTGCGTGCAATAATCGAAAAGACTATGCAGCAGGTTATGTTTGATGTACCCAGCATGAAAAATGTCAAAAAAGTAATTATAACATCACCGTTTGTCAGAGGAGAAGAGCCTGTTAAGGTTATAACTGAATAAAAAAGCACCGCATTGCGGTGCTTTTAAATTTACTGCTTTTTTATATTAAGTATGTTCTGTTTGTAAGCGCTTGGGGAAAGTCCGGTTTCACGCTTGAACGCCCAGGAAAAATAGTTCTGACTGGAAAATGCGAGGGCTTTGCTTATTTCGTCCAGAGTCATGCCCTTGCCGAGCATGCGTATAGCCTCTGCGATTTTCAGCTTGAGAAAATACTTGTGTATCCCGATATCCGAATATTGCGAAAACACTCTTTTTATCTGAGACGTGCTGAAATTGCATTGCTCTGCAAGTTCGCTGAGCGTTATATTTTTAAAAACGTTTTCATTTAGCTTGCTTACAATATTTCTGTATACCTCA
>CALXGU010000046.1 GCA_944387905.1 uncultured Clostridia bacterium | reverse complement strand
ACGCGCGATGTGATAGATACGCAGACAGTAAAATATATCATAAGTCTGTCCGGACAGCAGAGCAAGGAAAGTATAGCCAAGGCTCTGGATCAGTGTATATGCATAACATTTTCCGGCAAGCCCATAAAGCCCAAGACGATATCACAGAAAAAATATATAGACAGTATAAACAAAAATGTAGTCACATTCGGAGTGGGACCCGCGGGCACAGGCAAGACATATCTTGCGGTAGCGCTTGCGGTAAATGCACTGAAAAATAAGCAGCTTTCGAAAATAGTTCTGACAAGGCCTGCGGTGGAAGCAGGTGAGAGTCTGGGATTTTTGCCCGGGGATCTGCAGAATAAGGTAGACCCGTATCTGCGCCCGCTCTATGACGCGCTTTTTGACCTGTTGGGCCCCGACACATATCTCAGGTATATGGAAAAAGGCATTATAGAAATTGCCCCTCTTGCGTATATGCGCGGACGTACTCTTGAAAACAGTTTTATCATTCTTGATGAAGCCCAGAATACCACCATTGAGCAGATGAAAATGTTTTTGACCAGATTTGGGTTCAATTCAAAAATCGTTGTTACCGGAGACGTTACACAGGTGGATCTTCCAAGAGGCAAGACCTCAGGTCTTGTACATGCTCTCAAGATTCTGGATAATATTGATTTGATAGGCATACACAAGTTTGATAAAAAGGATATAATCAGACACGAGCTGGTTCAGAAGATAGTCGACGCGTATGAAAACACGTCAAAGGGAAGGTGATTTCATGCAGGTATTTGTTGATATTTACGGAGACTGGATGAACGATACTATACAGCGCGCGATAACCGCCGCCTTGGAGTATGAAAATATTGATACAGACTGCAGTGTGGAAGTCACGATACAGGACGAGCAGGGGATCAGGGAAATAAACAAACAATACCGAAATATAGACAGAGTTACTGATGTTTTATCTTTTCCTATGTTTGAAAACAAGTCGGAAATATGTGTTGACAGCAGCAATACTGCGTTTTTGGGGAGTATGGTTATATGTCGTCAGCGTGCTGAACAGCAGGCAGAGGAATACGGACATTCTGTAACAAGAGAAGCGGCGTTTCTTGCTGTACACAGCACTCTTCATCTTTTGGGGTACGATCATGAAATATCTGCTGAAAACGAGCGGGAGATGTTTCAAAAACAGGAAGAAATATTAAATGCCATGGGTATTACAAGATGAAAAAGCTTATTTTCGGTTTTAAAAATGCTATTGCAGGAATTGTATTCTGTATAAAGACGTGCAGGAACTTCAGGATCCATATGGTGTTTGCAGCCTATGTATTGTATTTTTCGGGTTTTTATGAGCCGGATACAGCGACTTTTGCGGCGCTTATACTTACTATATCGCTTGTGCTTGTGCTGGAGGCTGTAAACTGTGCGCTGGAGCAGGTGTGCAATGCTTTGACAACCAAGTATAATCTTATGATAAAGCACGCCAAAGATGCGGCGGCGGGAGCGGTGCTGATATCAGCTGTTTTTGCTGTTATCGTAGGTATTCGCGTATTTTATGATCCGACTGTACTTGCACAAATATATAACTATTTTATCTCGGTGCCGATACGTGCTGCGGTGTTGATAATAACACTTGCATTATCGATTATTTTTATATTTTATAAGGACTTATTTAAAAGTGGAAAACAAAAAAACTAAGACGATTTTCGTAACTATCTGCGGCCGTCCCAACGTCGGCAAGTCTACGCTTCTCAATGCGCTTATGGGCAAAAAGATATCGATTGTATCACCCAAGGCACAGACGACACGACTGCGTGTGACCGGTGTGCTTACAAAGGATAACTGTCAGTATGTCTTTCTCGATACGCCGGGTCTCAACAAGGCTGACAGCGTACTGGGACAGGCTATGGCGCAGTCGGTAAGCGATGGTATCGAAAATGCAGATATAACACTTTTTGTTATTTCTGCAGGCGACAAAGTGCTCAAAACAGAAAAAAGAATACTCAATATGCTTAAGGAAAACAAAATGCGGGCATTTTTGATAGTAAATAAATGCGACGCAGTACAAAAAGCTGAAATTTTGGAAACGATATCATTATTTTCTCAACTGTATGAATTTGAAGAGGTTATACCTGTAAGTGCCGTAACGGGTCTTGGTCTTGAGGATCTGCTGAGCGAGCTTGAGCGGCGCGCGCAGGAATCTGTTTTTTATTTTGAGACTTCGTATGTAAGCGATATGCCGAATCCATATTATGCCTGTGAAGTACTGCGAGAGAAAATGCTTTATAATCTGGGCCAGGAGGTGCCGCACACTTTAGCGGTAGTGCCAGAAAGTTTCAAGCAGGATGAAAAATCGGTTTCATGCTCTATGATAATTTACTGCACAAGAGAGTCTCACAAGGGTATAATAATCGGCAAAAACGGACAGATGCTGAAAAAAACAGCCAGTCAGGCAAGACTTGAGCTGGAAAAGTATTTCGGGAAAAAAGTATATCTGGAATGTTTTGTAAAAATAAAAAATGATTGGCAAAACAGCAGTTCTGTATTGACTCAGCTGGGCATGTAAAACATTACCTTGATTATTGATCTGTTTGTAACAAAAAATAGTTGCGACAGATAGAATATAAAGGGTGATTTTAATGCTTAACAATGACGCGTGGGAAATATTTAAAAAAACTGGAAGCGTGGAAGCGTATATAACTTTCTCGCAGACAAAAAATACGGTGGAAAACCAAAATGGCGGCAACGATAAAGAAAAACGGGATAATATTGAAAATAAGCGACACTCCGGGTAAGGATAAGGCTTTGCAGATACTTACCGGCGACGGTATAATATCGGCTTTTATGACACCCAAACGTACAGGCGGCAAAAAAAGCTATATCATGGATACGTTTACTTACGGCGAGTTTGTGATTTACGTTACAGATAAGGGACCTAATCTTGTAAACAGTCTAAATCCATTCGAAAGCTTTTACAATCTCAGGGATGATATAGTAAAGCTTTCGGCGGCGGCGTACTTTTCGGAGCTTATAAGGTATGCCGCAACAGACTGCAGCTGCGATTATAAAGGTCTGGAGGAGCTCATGCTCGAGGCGCTCAGACTGTTGTCGGACGGCGTGCCACTGATATCAGTAAAACCTGTCTTTGAACTGAAAATAGCACAGCTTCTAGGATTTGAGCCTTGTCTTGAGGCTGAAAAAAAGTCTGAGCGATATTATTTTGATTTAGAAGACGGAAGACTGTACATCAATGAAGTCAGAAGCGGATTTTTAATGTCCAGAAGCGCCGTATATCTTATATATAAAATACTGAATTGCGATACTAAAAAAGCTTTTTCCATGATGAAAGAGCATACAGAAAAAGACACGGTTTACAGTGTTGCGGAGCAATATATACTATACCATACTGAGCGTGATTTCAAGTCGCTCAGATTTTTAAACGGAGTGATATAAAAAAGTGAATGATCGTACGATTTTTTATTATAAAAAATCCATTTTGGCTCTGGAATTCGATAAAGTAACGGACAAGCTTTCCAAATTTGCCGCATTGCAGGAAACGCGCCGTATAATACATAATCTGATACCCGTTTATGACAGCGGATGCGTGTGCCGTATGCTGGATGAGGTAAGTACGGCACGGGATATGCTTGTATTGAATACAAGTCTTCCGATTGACGGGCTGGATGCAGATATCGAACTTATAATCAGCCGTGCGGTAAAAGGTATAACATTGAATGCATCTGATTTTATGCATCTATGTCGGCTGATGAACATGTCAGCTTCAATGCATAAGTATTGGTCTGACAGCTCAGCAGACACACATTGCCTTGAAATATTATTTACTCGTCTGTTTACAGATACAGGTCTCTCTTGCCAAATAGAAAAAATATTTCCGGACGGCGAACATATGGCGGATGACGCGTCGCCGGAGCTTATGTCTATCCGACGGAAAATAGCGCGGGAATCGCAGAAGACCAAAGAACTTTTGGATAAATATATACGCAGCGATCAGGTCTCTCCGTATTTGCAGGATCAGTTGGTAACTATAAGATATGACAGGTTTGTCATACCTGTTAAGGCAGACAGCAGAGGACATATAAAAGGACTTGTTCACGATACATCCAACAGCGGATCTACACTGTTTGTTGAACCGTTGTTTGTCATAGAGGCCAATAACAACATACAGCGTCTGGAAAACGAAGAGAAACGAGAAATCGAACGTATACTTAATCATCTTACAGAAATGATCGCAGAGCGTGCGCATGAATTGACGGTATCATACCGCTGTCTTGTGTCCCTTGATTTTATATTTTCAAAAGCACGTTACAGCTATGAAAATGATATGTGCAGGCCTGTGATCAGTAAAAACAAGCTTATAGATATAAAGAGCGCCCGGCATCCTCTGATATCAAAGGACGTGATGGTTCCGCTTGATATTTTAATGGATGATAATACGGATACAATCATTGTTACCGGTCCCAATACCGGAGGAAAAACCGTGTTTTTGAAGACTCTCGGGCTTATGTCTTTGATGGTAAAAGCCGGAATGCATCTTCCCTGCGTAAGCGCTGAAATATTTGTGTTTGACAGAGTGTATGCAGATATAGGCGACGAACAGTCTATTGAGCAGTCATTGTCTACATTCTCGTCGCATCTAAAGAATACAAAAAATATAATAAGTTCGTCTGATGCTCAGAGTCTTGTGCTGTTTGATGAGCTCGGAAGCGGAACTGACCCTGTGGAGGGCGCGGCGCTTGCTATAGCGGTGATAGAAAAGGTTCGCGCACAGGGAAGCTTTGCGGCTTGTACGACACATTACAGCGAGCTTAAAACTTTTGCGCTTGAGACTGAAGGTATAAAAAACGCCTCGTTCGAGTTTGATTTAAAAACACTGAGTCCTACTTACAGGCTGAGTATCGGCATTCCCGGAAAATCATATGCTTTTGAAATTTCAAAGCATCTGGGACTTCAGGAAGATGTTATAGATAACGCCAAGTCGCATGTGTCAAAGCAGGTTAAACGCTTTGACAGGGTTATTGATGAGCTGCTGCGTGAAAAAAATGAGTTTGAACGTCTTAAAAAAGAGCTTGAAATAAAGAACACAGACGTCCAGGAAACAAAGCGCAAGCTTGATGAACAGCGCAAAAAGCTGGAAAAGAGCACCGCCTCAGAGCTTGATAATGCAAGGTCGAAAGCCCGTCAGCTTGTTGAAAAGGCAAGACGGGAAGCAAACGATATGCTTGAGGAGCTCAAAAAGCAGAAAAGCGAAATGGATAAGCAGTCATATCAGAAAATGCGCAGCGCCATTCGTTCAGGCATAAATAAGCTTGATGTCGATGATGTTCCGTCACAGAATAAGCATATCGACGGTAAGCCTTTGGGCGCAGACGCCGCAGAAGGTATGACAGTATTTGTACCTAAAATCTCAAAGACCGGACAGATTGTAAGCATAACAGGCGATAATGCAAGAATTAACTGCAGCGGGCTGTTGATCACGTGTAAAGTGTCAGAACTTTACACAGCTGAAGAAAAGAAAGAAGATAAAGGAAAACGGCAGAAAAGCACCGTAAGGCTTGTAAGAAGTGACAGACAGGATACTGGAATGGAACTTGATATACGCGGTCAGATCGTTGCAGACGCTATTGAGCAGATCGACAGATTTATAGACCGTGCAGTGTTGGACCGAATGAACAGTATTACGATAATACACGGAAAGGGTACCGGCGCACTGCGGTATGGAGTGCACGCACACCTGAAAGGTCACAGACAAGTAAAAAGCTTTCACTTGGGAGCGTACGGTGAAGGTGACAGCGGTGTGACAATAGTTGAATTAAAGTAAAAAACATGCAGTTTAAAACTGCATGTTTTTTTATATTCCTGGGTCGGTAAAATGAATTGATCCGTACTATTCTGAAAGACTCAGCCATAATTCTGTCAGGGAATCAAGCTGATGCTTATTTTCTTCAAGTTTATCACAGGCCTCGGAAAGCAGCTGATAATTGTCAGGATTTTTAGAAATAATCTCCTCAAGTTCTTTGATTTGATTTTCAAGCTGTGCGATCTGCTTTTCGCAGTTGTATAAACGAGAACGTTTTTGAGCTGCTGCGGCTCTGTCCTGCTTGGATTTATATGTCTGATTTGTATTTGACTGCTCTTTTTTTACGGGCTTATCCTCAGTCTCAAGCTGCTGTATATGTTGGATCACATCATCATATTTACCGTCAAATACCTTTACAAAGCTTTCGGATATATAAACTATTTTATCCGGTATAGTATTCAATAGATATCTGTCATGTGAGATTATCAGTTCAGTACCGCAGAACTCTGAAAGGGCAGCTTCGAGATATTCCTTGCTCATTATGTCAAGGTGATTTGTAGGTTCGTCCAACAGCAAAGTATTGCAGTTCTTTTTTGATAGGATTGCCAGCTGCAGCCTGGCTGATTCTCCGCCGGAAAGATTTGCGACCTTTTTTTCTATATCGTCCGCACTGAAAAGAAACGCAGCCAGTACTGAGCGCACTTCGTTGTCGGTCAATTGGGGATACTGATCCCAAAATTCATCCTTTACGGTTTTGTCCGGATGCGGGTAAGTATGGTTCTGTTCGTAAATACCTATACTCACTTCTTTGCCCCAGTTTATTCTGCCTGTGTATTCTTTATGCACTCCTGAAAGTGTTTTGAAAAGCGTGGTTTTACCCGCACCGTTATCACCGATGACCGCAAGTTTTTCACCGGCTTTTAAATCAATTGTAAAACCGGAAAACAGACGCTTTCCGCTTGCAAAAACAGAAACGTCACTGCATTTTAATACGTCAAACCAGCTTTTTTTGTTGAATAAGAATTTTATATGTATTTGTTTGCTGTATATCTGAGGCTTTTTTGCTTCTTCCATACGGTCAAGTTCTTTTTGTCTGCTTTTTGCCATCTTTGATGTAGAAGCCCTTACTAGATTTTTTGCTATATAATCCTGCAGCTTGTTCTGGTATTCCAGCTGCTGTCGATAAATTTTTTGTGCTTGTTTGAGGTTCTTATCCTTGGTTTCTTTATAATTCGAGTAACCGCCTTGATATTTTGTGAGATGACCGAACTCTATTTCCCAGATTTCAGAACAAACTCTGTCCAAAAAATATCTGTCGTGCGTAACGCATATAACAGCACCCGGATAGCTTTGAAGATAGTTTTCAAGCCAGGTACAGGTTTTGAAATCAAGGTGATTTGTAGGCTCGTCCAGAATCATGACGTTTGCGTCGGAGAGAAGAAGCTTTGCAATTGCCAGCCGTGTTTTTTCGCCGCCGCTGAGTGTCGATGTCATTTGCTGTTTTTGCCTCTGACTGAACCCCATACCGTTTAATACATAATTTATCTTTACATCGATATTATATGCGTCGCGTGCGTTGATAAACTTCATCAGCGAATCATATTCAGATTTTGAAGCGTCACAGTCCGGTTTGATGTTTTTAAGCTTTTCCAGCGCATCCAGCTCACGCTGAAAAACAGTTTTCATCTCTTGCTCGACAGTATATCCATCTTTGAAAACGGGGGTTTGCTCAAGATGACAAAATACAACGTCCGGATTTATGTACAGCTGTCCGCTGTCGGCACGCTCAAAGCCGGAAATTATTTTAACAAGCGTTGTTTTTCCGGCTCCGTTTGCGCCTATAATGCCGATTCTTGAATTTTTAGCTACAGTACCTGATACTTTATCCAAAACAAGCTCAGAACCGTAATATTTAGTTATATCATTAAAGTTGATTATCATTGCCTTTATTCTTTCCGCAAAGTTCTTTTAATTGAGTGATGGCATCGTGCAGCCCACCTATTTTATCTATAAGCCCTTCTTCTACAGCCTGCTTTCCGTCAAGAGTCGTACCGACATCGGTAACAAGTTCTCCGATGTTAGACAGCAGCTGGTTAAATCGTTTTTCGGATATTTTTGAGTTGGAGATTATAAAGTCAGTTATACGCTTTTGCATTCGTTCAAAATTATTGAAGCTCTGAGGCACTCCGATTATAACACCGTTTGTGCGCACAGGATGGATGGTCATAGTTGCGCTGGGGACAATAAAGGACACATCACTTGCAACGGCAAGCGGAACGCCGATAGAGTGACCGCCGCCCAGAACGATAGAGACGGTTGGCTTGCTCATAGATGCGATAAGTTCTGCTATCGCCAGTCCTGCCTCTACATCTCCTCCGACTGTGTTTATCAGTATCAGCAGTCCCGAAACCTCCGGGTTTTCTTCGATTGAAACAAGAGCCGGAAGAAGATGTTCGTATTTTGTGGTCTTACTCTGATCGTTTAAAATAAAGTGCCCTTCGATCTGACCAATTATGGATATGACTTCTATACCGCTTTTGGCTTTGAGAGCTCCCATCTCCTTTATGCTCTCTATAGGCAGCTCTGTTTGTTCGTTTGATGTGCTGTTTTCGAAATTTTCACTGTTTTGCATTAACATTACCTCTCTTCTTCTTTTAGTATGTTAATACAAAACTCTGCTATACCTAAATGTTTTCAGATGCCGCCGCAAAAATTCTTTGACAGTCACTCAAACTGACGGCTTTGCAGCTCATCTGTTTTAATACAGAAGCATTTTTGATTCCTTTCAGATAGTACAGTAAATGTTTGCGAAACTCTAAAACAGCCTGAAATTCGCCCTTATCATCTATAGAGTACTGGAGATGACGCGCGGCGATCTCAAAAATATTGTCGCTTTTTTTTGCTGTTTCCTGTTTTGGAGTCATCATTTTAATTTGATTGAATACGTTGGGATTGCCCAACGCCGCTCTGCCGACCATGACAGCGTAAGCGTGCGTGCAATCCAGTACAGCTTTGGCTGATTCAAAGTCGGTTATATCTCCGTTGGCCACAACGGGTATGTGTACGCTTTCGACTACTTTTTTGATTATCTCCAAATCAGATTTTCCGGAATAGAACTGGTCTCGGGTCCTGCCGTGAACAGTTATAAAATCGGCTCCTGCACTCTCGCAGACTTTGGCAAACTCTGCTGCGTTTATGCTCTTTGCATTAATGCCGCTTCTGAATTTTACGCTTACGGGGAAATCAGATATTTCTTTAGCGGCTTTGATGATTTCATATGCCGTGTCAGGTTTGCCCATCAGCGCGCAGCCGTCGCCGTTGTTGAATATCTTCGGCGCGGGACAGCCCATATTAATATCGATTGCAGCAGGTTTGTAATGTATGTTTATGTAGTTTACCGCATATTTGATACACTCTTTATCGCTTCCGAATATCTGGACAGAGATAGGCTGTTCAAATTGGCTGTAATTTAAAAGTCGCTTTGTTTTTTCGTCGTTATAAAACAGACCTTTGGCGCTTATCATTTCGGTAAAAGTAAAATCGGCGCCGCATTCACAGCATATTCTTCTGAAACCGCTGTCTGTTATACCCGCCATAGGTGCAAGCAATATTGAATTTTTGCCGAAAGGAATATTTTTCATTTTGTCTCCGGGTTGAATTTTATTGAATATTTTATCATAATAATGATAGAATGTAAATGCAAAAATTTTGAAAAAAGTATTGACAACATTTGTTTTATAGTGTATCATATAACACGTTGACGACACCAAAAACAAGCTGACAATTGCCGTTTGGAAACGGCTGTTCATATGGCGGCATAGCTCAGTTGGCTAGAGCATTCGGTTCATACCCGAAGTGTCGTTGGTTCAAATCCGACTGCCGCTACCATCAGGCCTGTTGGTCAAGCGGTTAAGACACCGCCCTTTCACGGCGGTAACACGGGTTCAAATCCCGTACAGGTCACCATTTGGAGGTTTAGCTCAGCTGGGAGAGCATCTGCCTTACA
>CALXGU010000045.1 GCA_944387905.1 uncultured Clostridia bacterium | reverse complement strand
CGGTTTTACACAGACATCATTTATAGATGTTGATATGAGCAAGTATTACGGTGCTCATATCGCATGGTCAGAGCAAAACGGTATAGTACACGGTATGACGGAAACAGAATTTTGTCCTGATGATTTTATGACACGAGAGCAGGCTTGTGTGCTTTTGTCCAACTTTTTTGATTTTTGTGAGCTGTCTACCAGAAATACGCAGGTTTCTAGTTTTGCCGATGAGGATAAAATAGGCAAGTGGGCGCTGGATGCAGTACTTCGTATGCAGCGCGGAGAAATAGTCAACGGAAGGCCGGATAATACATTTGACCCTAAGGGACATATAACTCGCGCGGAATTTGCACAGATAATTTATAATACCAATTTGATAAAGCTGTTAAAGCCGAAAGATACCTCTACACAGCCAGTACAGCAGCCGGAGGCTGTAAAATGAACGATATAATTTGACCGGAAGGATAAATTCCTTCCGGTTTTTATTTATAAAAGAGTGTATATTTTGAGTGGTTTAAGTCATTTCAAATATACACAAGGCATATTATTTTATGAGAGGGTGGTAAAATGTACAGTGACAGAGAACTTCTTGCAAGGCTGATACAGTGTGAAGCAGGAGGCGAGGGATTCGACGGCATGATGGCAGTTGCAGGGGTGGTGATGAATCGAGTAAACGCTCCGGCCGGTGAATATAACCGCGTAGGCAAGGGTAGTATACGAAATATTATTTTTCAGCCGGGACAGTTTGTATGTGCGAGTGAAACAGAAAACGGACGTTATAATCCGCAGAATATATATAATATGAATCCGCAGCAGATACATTATGAAATTGCAGATATGGCAATATCGGGTCAGAGACTTGCGGATTTTGGTCAGGCACTGTGGTTTTACAATCCGTATTCGGCGGAATGTCGTCAGACCTTTCCAAGCGAAGTCGGTTATTATTTTACAACTCTCGGGCAACATTGTTTTTACAATCCTACTGATTTATATTATTATACATAGGAGGAAATATCGATGGCAGAACAGGATATGAATTTACCGTTGAACGGATCACAAAGCAGTATGCACAGTTCTATATCAGGCGATCAAAATATATTGAATGATGCCATAAACAATGGATACCAGGGGTCTTTGCAGCAAATGCTTGCTTCAAACACAGGCAACAGGGTTGTTGTGGATTTTCTTGTAGGTTCGTCTAATATAGTTCGGAAAGAGGGGATACTGTATCTTGTAGGTGTCAGTTATATAGTGCTGTATGATGATCGCGCGGATACATATACGGTTTGTAATTTGTATTCTATTGAGTTTGTAACATTCCTGTCCCCGAGCGGAGGAAGCAGCCAGCAAATTGCAAGAACTACTCTTAAAAGAGTATAATAAAAAGCTCACCGAGTCTACGGTGAGCTTTTAATATTCGTATCATCAGATGATTCGGACGCATTCGGGCTGCCGGAGTATCCTGCGCCTCGGACTCTGTCGAAGGTTATGAGTTTAAGTGAATTGATATACTCTGACTGTGATTCTGTCAATGTATTTGCAACTCTTACGTTATAATACGGCAAATCATTGTAATGATCTAAAAGATAATTCATATATGCGGTTTTTTGAGTTCCTGTCAGATCAGCCAAAAGAGAAAGCATGTAGTAGGTTGATATACTGCTTTTTCCCTGCATGGTCGTATCGTAATCGATATCATAATTTGAGTAGAACAAAAACGGGGTGCTGTAAAGAAACAGTTTTACTTCAAGCTCGGTCAAATCCGGGTTGCCTACATTTCCCGCCTGCTTGTAAGCCGCTTGATTGGAACCGAGCGTTGGCAGATGATCACCGAAAAACAGAAGTATTGTTTCTTTTTCGCGGTTATCTATATAGTCTACAAGCGAAGCGAGCGACAAGTCGGCATAATATGCGCCTTGAGTATATGTTGTCACCGCATCGAGAGTATCGCTGTCAAGACTGTTGTTTTTGACTTCTATAACAATATCATTCGGGTCTGTCTTGCCGTAGCTTTGATGGTTTTCCATAGTTATTGCAAAAATGAAATTGGGTGTATCGGTATGCTCCTCAAGAGTATCTGTAATTTCATTGACAAGAGTCTGATCGGTAATATATCCGCGGCGCCATTGGGCGTCGGCACGCTGAGCGATTTCATCCTCTGCCACAAATTCGTCAAAGCCCAGATAAGGATAGGCAGAATCCCGCATATAGAAATCACGGTTATAGGTGTGTATAGCCTTAGTGTAATAGCCCTGATCCTTATAATTTGATACATATGTCTCAATGTCTTTTGTTATATAAATATATGGGCTTGTACCGTTTGTGAGGTAATCTACGGTGAGTCCTGTCAATATTTCAAACTCTGTTCTGATCGTGCCGCCGCCAAGAGCGGAGGAAATGAGATCTCCCGAGTACGCATTTTCTCTTGCGGAGATTTCCCTGAAATTTTTAAGAGGATCCTGTGAAAATTCGGTGCCGTTGAGTTTTGTGACATCAAAAAATGCCTCTGAAAGAACGACTATCACATCGGGCGCGCCGTCATCGGCAGCTATTTTGGTTGTGCTTTCGTATCCGCTTAAATATTCCTGTATTTGCTGTTGACTGTAGCCTTCCGGCTCAACGACCTTGAGGGCAAAACAGTTGATGGCAAAAGCGTTGACAAATCCGTTTGCGTAATAATTCGAAGCCTGAAGTATATTGTCGTTAAAAGTCATATTAAATTTATTGAGCACGCGTTCTGTTGTGTTCGGACTGTTGTAAAAGAACACAAAAATCAGGCTGATAACAACAGCAGACGGAACTCTGATATACCATTTAACGGGTATTTCTGTTTTGGACAGAGCATATATCACGCATGCGATTATGATCATGGGCAGCAAAAGCCAAAAGTAAGGCGGCAGATCAAAGCGCGCAAAGCCTATCAGCTGTCCCATATTTCCTGCCATACTTATATCCCAGGGAAAGAAATAGTCGCCATTGACCGCGTATTTGACACAGTTTATCAATCCGATTATAACCGAGAACGAACCGAATACGACCGCGTAGATCCATATTTTGCGGCAGAGCAGGAGCAGTATTACCGATATTATCGCAAGTATTGATAAAGCAAGAATAAATGCACCGAAGTTTCTTGACCAAAGACCCAGCACAAGACGTACCTGTCTGTAATTCATATATTCTAAATAGCTCATGCACAAAAATATATAAAAAGGCAGGCTGCAGTACACCAATATTTTGAACCACAGTTTGTCAAAAACATATTTTTTTAAGTTATCATAAAGCTTCATCAACATAAACCTCCACGATAATAAGATTATACAAGAAAAACGAAAAAATGTAAAGATAAGTAAATTTAATAATGCGGCACAATGTATGTGCCGCACTATTTCTATTGAACGGTAGCGCCGTTTTGCATATCTATAAGTGCGTCTTTTCTTGATAAATTATATCTGCCCTTATCGTCGATTTCCATGAATTTGACATATATTTCATCACCTTCGGAGAGCAGGTCTTCTACTTTCTCAACACGCTTGGTATCAAGCTTGGAAATATGCACAAGACCTTCCTTGCCGGGCGCAAATTCTACAAATGCGCCGAACTGCATAAGTTTTACGACCTTAGCTCTGTATATCGCGCCTATTTCGGGTTCAAATACGATACCCTTGATTATTTCCAAGGCTTTATCGGCTGCTGATTTTTCGGTGGCGGAAATAAATACGGAACCGTCATCCTCTATATCTATTTTGGCGCCTGTATCCGCGACTATTTTCTGGATCACTTTACCGCCGGTACCGATAACATCGCGTATTTTTTCAGGATTTATGCTGTAGGTTATGACTTTCGGAGTCCATTCTTTAACATCGTCTCGCGGTTTTGCAATAGCCTTAAGCATTACCTCGTCAAGAATATAGTATCTGGCTTTTCTGGTCTTCTCGAGAGCCTCTTTGATTATCTGGCCTGTAAGACCGTCTACTTTTATATCCATCTGGATAGCGGTTATACCTTTTTTCGTGCCGGCAACTTTAAAGTCCATATCGCCGAAAAAGTCTTCTATTCCCTGAATATCAACCATAGTCATAAAGCTGCCGTCATCACGTGTTATAAGACCGCATGAAATACCCGCAACAGGAGCTTTGATAGGAACGCCGGCATCCATAAGAGCAAGTGTAGAACCGCAGATCGAGCCCTGTGATGTAGACCCGTTGGAAGTGAGCACGTCAGAAACAAGACGGATTGTATACGGAAATTCCTCAATAGACGGAATCACCGGCTCCAGAGCGCGTTCAGCAAGAGCACCGTGACCTATTTCACGTCTGCCCGGACTTCTTGAAGGCTTGGCATCTCCGACGGTAAAACCGGGCATATTATAGTGATGTATATATCTTTTTGTCTCAACATCGTCAAGTCCGTCCAGCACCTGCTCTTCAGAAATCATGCCGAGAGTCGCGACAGTGAGGACCTGTGTTTTTCCGCGCGCAAAAAGACCGCAGCCGTGAACTTTGGGAAGCAGACCCACTTCTGCATAAAGCGGACGCAGATCATCTATGCCTCTGCCGTCAACACGCTTGCCTTCTTCAGAAAGCCAGGTGCGGACAATGTACTTTTGAAGCTTGTACAGACATTCGTCTATCATTGCTGTGCGATCCTGGTTATCCTCATCGAACTGAGCATGGACTTTTTCATATACAAGCGCTATATCTCTGTCTCTTTTATCCTTGTCATTGCAGTCCAGAGCTAATTTCATATCGTCCTGAGCATAGTCCTTTATGCTGTCATACAGCTCATGGTCGACCTCGCAGGATTCAAAAGTAAATTTCGGTTTGCCGATTTGAGCGGTAATACCGTTGATAAACTCTACGATTTTCTGATTTTCGTTATGGCCCTGCATGATTCCGTCATACATAATGTCATCGGGGATCTCATTTGCACCGGCCTCTATCATGGTAACCTTATATGCGGTTGAAGCAACGGTTACAGCCATTTGGGACTTTTCACGCTGCTGGGCAGTGGGGTTGAATACGATCTGATCGTCGACGTATCCTACCGAAACTCCGCTTATAGGACCGTTGAAAGGTATATCAGAAATTGACAGGGCAACAGACGCGCCTATCATTCCGACGATTTCAGGTATATTATCCTGGTCTACTGCCAGAACGGTGATATTGACATTGACGTCATTGCGCATATCCTTGGGGAAAAGCGGACGGATGGATCTGTCGATAACTCTCGAGCTTAGTATTGCCTTTTCGCTCGGACGACCTTCACGGCGAAGGAAGCTGCCGGGGATTTTTCCGACTGAATACAGACGTTCCTCAAAATCGACCGAGAGCGGGAAAAAGTCTATACCGTCGCGGGGTTTCTTTGATGCTGTTGCAGTTGCGAGAATAACAGTATCTCCATAGCGCACAAGTGCCGAGCCATTGGCAAGTTCGGCATACTTGCCGGTTTCGACAATAAGTTTGCGGCCGGCAATTTCCGTTTCAAAAATTCTGTGATTTTCGTACATTTAAGTACCTCCTGAATTGTTTTTCCGGTAAGGCCGCTGTTTAACACTGAAATATACGCTTTCCGCAAAGCATACATTTAACTGCTAAACTGCCGCCGTTCCGGTATATGATGTTTTAAAATGGATATAGGCGAAATTTGTAAAAATTCCGCCTATAAAAGTTTACTTTCTGATATTGAGTTTCTCAATAATCGCACGGTATCTTGTGATATCCTTTTTAATCAGATAATTAAGAAGGTTACGTCTGTTACCTACCATTTTGAGCAGACCGCGTCTTGAGTGATGGTCGTTGGGGTTTTTCTTCAGATGTTCTGTCAGCTCGTTGATTCTTGCTGTGAGTATAGCTATCTGAACCTCAGGTGAGCCAGTATCTGTGTCGTGAAGTCTGTTTTGTTCGATAACAGAGGTTTTGATTTCTTTTTTGATCATTGCTTTATCACCTTTCTGTAAATTTGTCCGGCTATACTCAGACTCCGCAGGTGACATGCCTGATTCCGAGTATAGTTAAACATAATAAATATTATATACCTGCCTTATTATTTTGTAAATAGTTTTTTTGTTTTTTTAAAAATTATTTATGTCGGCGTATTTTTTAATATCCCAGTTTTTTCAAATAATCAAGGGATTTTATCGTATTTTCAAGCAGACGGGAAACGTCGTTTATTTCTATGCTTATACCTTTGTCGTAGCCTGTCTTATTTAACTTACGCAGGATATTCTCAATCGGAATTATCCCGTCTGAGACGGCAACACTGTCACAGGTTTTTTTGTTGATATTCAAATATCCGTCGCTTTTGGGCATGATATCTTTTAAATGTACATGTATTATCTTTGATGCGAATTGATCTGCTGCGTGCAACGGATCATTATCGGTAAACCAAAAATTGCCGGTATCAAGAGTATAATAGATATCGGGTAGTTTTTTCAGAAAATATTTTATGTCATCGATAGTAGAAAACGGAGTTCTTATATCCGAAAAGTTTTCAATGGTAATCTTTATATCGTATTTTTCGGCGATAGATTCCGTTTCGTATAAGTATTCGATAATTTTATCTTGACGTTGCCGGCGCTCATTGAAACCGGAATCAGGCGTTGTTATTCTGGGGACCGGCATCAGAAGTTTACAGTCAAGCTGAGCGCAGCAATCCGCCATACGTTTGCTGAGTTCTGTCAAATCAATGCTGACGTCATCAAAGTTTACAATATAATAAAAAGACGCGGCATAAATCCCGTTGTTTTTGAGTTTTGCGGACAGTTGTCTCGGTCCTCGGCCGCGTGTCAAATCTACAGCCCCGACATCAGTAAAAGACAGCCCCAGCGTAACAAGCTTTTGAAGAACTTGTTCAAGAGTATCTGCCTCTTTGTTTTGGACCGCTTTATCCAGCTGCCAAAAGAAAGCGCCTTTTTTCATATCCAAGCCACCCTCAATTAAATATATTCTTGAAAAAAACCCCGTAATATAATAATATAATAATATATTACCGGAAAGGAAAAGTCAATGGAAAACGGATATAAAGTGACAGCGCGGGACTGTACTGTTGAATTTACCGAAAAAAAGAGCAGGTTTATATGCCATCTTAAATATGCTGAAACAGAAAAAGAAGCGCAGGATTTTATAAGCTCTGTACGTGCCATGCATAAAGACGCAACTCATAACTGTACAGCATATCGGCTGTGGAATCCCCGCACCGAACGTTTTTCCGATGACGGTGAGCCGAGCGGCACTGCCGGCATGCCGATGCTGGAGGTACTGAAAAAAGAGGACGTATATAACACCTGTGCGGTTGTAACAAGATATTTCGGAGGCATACTTCTGGGCGGTGCAGGTCTCATACGCGCATACGGAAAAAGTGTTTCTCTGGCGCTTGCCCAGTCTGAAACGGCGCTCAGGCTAGAAAGCGCTACGTTGAAACTGACGTTTGACTATAAGAACTATTCAAAAGTAGAAAAATATCTGGAAAACATAACGCATATTCGTGTGTCGTGCTTATTTGAGCAAAATGTGTGCATGGTCATCACCGTAATTAAGAGTCAGCTTGACAAAATACAAAGCGAACTGACCGATATACTCAGCGGAAAGCTTGATTTTTGCTGTATTTCGTGCGGATTTGACAGTTTTAAATAAAAGTAATAAATTTGTTCACATTTTATTAAACCATTTTTTGTATGAACTGTTATACTGTAAGAGTAAATTGCAGATAATAAAAAAGGAGGCTGTTATGAGCAGGATTTTAATTGTAGATGACGAAAAGAATATTTGTGATCTTTTAAGTCTGTATCTTGTAAAAGAAGGATATGAGGTAGAGTGTGCCTATGACGGCAATGACGCTGTCAGTAAGTTTTCAGGTGATAAATTCGATCTTGTGCTTTTAGATATCATGCTTCCCGGCAAGGACGGGTGGGAGGTATGCAGAGAAATACGCAAAACCTCTAATGTCCCGATAATAATGTTGTCTGCCAAGGGCGAGACATTTGACAAGGTCCTGGGTCTTGAATTGGGAGCTGACGA
This sequence comes from uncultured Clostridia bacterium, assembly GCA_944387905.1. Taxonomy (GTDB): domain Bacteria; phylum Bacillota; class Clostridia; order Oscillospirales; family QAKW01; genus RGIG9041. The sequence continues at coordinate 1,844 of CALXGU010000045.1, read as the reverse complement.
TTATGTTACAAAGCCGTTTGACAGCAAAGAACTTGTTGCCCGCATAAAAAGCGTCATAAGGCGTACGAAAGACCTTTCCGGTGTTACGGCATCAACGGATAAGCAGGAAGTGGAATATGAAAATTTGTATGTGTCTCTTACAAATTATAAACTCAGAGTCCGCGGAAAAGATATAGATGCGCCTCCTAAGGAGATAGAACTGCTGTATCATTTAGCTAAAAATCCCAACCGCGTTTTTACACGCGACCAGCTGTTAGATGAAATCTGGGGATTTAAGTATTTCGGAGATTCAAGAACTGTAGACGTTCATATAAAAAGAATACGCGAAAAGCTGGAGGGTGTTTCGGATAAGTGGACAATAAAAACGGTCTGGGGCGTTGGGTACAAATTCGAAACCTATTGATTTATGCATAAAAGGATATTTTTAAGATATTACAGTGTGTGCGCGCTTATAGTTTTTATAACCGTTGCCGTTTTGGGGTTTGTAGCAAGCCTGGTATTAGGACTCAGGACCTTTGACAATCAGATAGAGAGCATGGAGCGCGCGGCAAATAAAATAGCAAAAACAGTTGCTGAAATGCCTGAAAATTATTATATTATCGCGGGTAATATTTTCGGGGCTTCGATTTCAGCCGTCAAGGAGACGACCCGCAGCGAGGTTCTAGTATATAATGATTCCGGGACTTTGGAAATCTCGACTGTTGATATAAATAACATTGACAGCAAGCTGCCGTCTGCAGCAGTGCTTCGAACGGTTTTAGAGGGGAATGTATACCGCGCCAGATGTTCGTTTGCCACAAATAGGCCGTCAGTGGGGTACACAGTGGGAGTGCCCGTAATATCAGGTGATAACGGAATCAGCGGTGCTGTTTTTGTCACCACTTCAGAGATGAATGTGGGTTCGATAGTAGCTGCAACTTTGTTTGTGTTTTTGTTCTGCGGGTTCATTGTACTTATTGTAGCGTTTATATTGATATTTTTTCTTACCAAACGCATGATGCGTCCGTTATATGAGATGAGCTCGGTTGCCCGCAGCTATGCCCATGGTGATTTTTCAAAGCGTCTGAACGTAGATCATGCAAATGAATATGCTCCGCTCGCGATAGCGTTTAATTCCATGGCGGACGGTATAGATAATCTTGAACAGGTGCGCCGCTCATTTATTACCGATGTATCGCATGAGCTGCGTACGCCGCTGACTACTATTTCCGGTTTCGTCGACGGAATGCTGGACGGAACTATACCTCCCGACCAGTACAACAAATATCTTACTATCGTATCGGAAGAGGCCCGGCGCGTGTCGAGGATGGTATCGTCATTTCTAGATGTCGCCAGGATACAGTCGGGGCAGATGACATATGTAATGAAACCGTTTGATATTGTCAAGACAGCAGGTAAGGCTCTGTTTGCGTTTGAGGATAAAATAAAACAGGGCGAGATAATTTTATCGGCAGATTTCCCGGATGATTCCGTCATAGTTAAGGGCGATGAGGATGCTATTTACCGTGTGGTATATAATCTGATGGATAATGCTGTTAAGTTTACGCCAAAAGGCGGGCAAATAAAATGCGGTATAGAAATCAATCGAGATAAGGCGAATATATATGTAAGAAATACCGGATGCGGTATATCCAAAGAAGATGCTGCGCACATATTTGAGAGATTTTATAAAGCAGATAAAAGCCGAAGTATCAATAAAAAAGGTACTGGTATAGGCTTGTATCTTGTAAAGAATATTATAGAAGAGCACGGTGAGGACATTATTCTTACTTCCAAGGAAGGAGAATATGCAAAGTTCATGTTTTCTCTGCCGCTTTATAAAGATTAGGAGTGCTACTATGGAA
>CALXGU010000044.1 GCA_944387905.1 uncultured Clostridia bacterium | reverse complement strand
CCGATTTTTCTGATTTCACCTCAATGACGTATTCAGCTTGAGGCAAAAGCTCAGGATGAACAGCAAACTTCCTGTCGCTTCCCTGACGCTCGATCCACACGCAGAATTTTTCAAACGCCGCGCCGCTGTCCAGAGCGTTTTGGGCAAGCCTCAAGGCCTGCTGATGTGATACTTCAAGCGACATTTCCAGCATGACCGACGCCAAGACCGTACATATTTCACGCAGATCCTCAGGTCCGCGTCCGCGCAGTACATCTATCGCCTCTGCGACCTCAAGCGCGTTGCCGATATTATAGCCAAGCGGCACGTCCATATTGGTAATGACAGCGCATACGTTTCTTTTAAAGCTCTTGCCTATATCTACCATTGTTTTTGCGAGCTCTGCCGCTTGGTCATAAGACTCAAGAAAAGCTCCGCTGCCCGTCTTGACATCAAGCACCACCGAATGCGCTCCCGCCGCGAGCTTTTTGCTCATTATGCTCGATGCTATGAGCGGCAGACTGTCGACAGTAGCAGTGACGTCTCTCAGCGCGTACAGCTTTTTGTCAGCCGGCGTAAGATTTGAGGTCTGACCGATAAGTGCGATGCCGATATCTTTGACCTGAGAAAGAAACTCATCGCGGCCGAGCTGTATCCTGTATCCCGGCAGAGCCTCCAGCTTGTCTATAGTTCCGCCGGTGTGTCCGAGTCCGCGTCCGCTCATTTTGGCGCATATTGCTCCGCATGCCGCCGCTATCGGCAAAACAATAAGCGATGTTTTGTCTCCCACTCCGCCCGTTGAGTGCTTATCCACCGTTTTGTCTGCAAACTGGGACAAGTCTATCCTGTCGCCCGATTCAAGCATCGCACGAGTAAGGCATGCGGTCTCTTGGCTGTCCATACCGCGAAACCAGATCGCCATTGCAAGAGCCGACATCTGATAGTCAGGTATGCTGCCGTCAGTATACCCGTTTATCGCAAACTGTATCTGCCGTTCGCTCAGCCGATTCCCGTCGCGCTTGGCCTTTATTATCTCTGTCATCGTCATGACTGTACCTCCGTAAGATCAAAAGACACAGGCAGCAGCTGCTCAAGTGTATATTTTTCAAAGCCTGCGGCGGTAACTGCAAGTATTTCAAAATCCCTGCCGCAAAACTCGCTCATCACCTGTCTGCACACGCCGCACGGCGGGCATGCCGCGGTGATTTTTCCGTCTTTTGCGCCCGCTACCGCTATTTTTATAAATTTTCTTTCGCCATCGCTTACCGCCTTGAAAAAAGCTACGCGTTCAGCGCATACGGTAGGCGTATATGCGGAATTCTCTATATTGCAGCCTTCATATACCCTGCCGTCGCCGCAGAGAAGCGCAGCACCGACGGCAAAACCTGAATACGGATTATACGCTTTTTTCATCGCGGCGCGCGCGATGCTGCAAAGTTCTGTATCAGTCATAATATCTCCTTATAACGTATTCTATTCCCGCGGCTCTATGACAGTATCTGTCCGGCAAATCCCTCACACTGCGTCTCAAAGTCCACATTGAAGATGTCGGCTATCGTTTTTGCTATATTGCCGAAATCAGCATGAGTCTTGAGATCGACAGGCCTGATTTTTTTGCCGTAGATCAGGACGGGTATATACTCACGCGTGTGATCTGTGCTCTTATCGGCAGGATCACAGCCGTGGTCTGCGGTTATTATCAGTATATCATCCTCAAGCATATTTTCCGTAAACCCCGGCAAAAACGCGTCAAATTCCGATATCGCTTTTGCGTATCCGTCAACATCGTTGCGATGTCCGTACAGCATATCAAAATCAACAAGATTGATAAAGCACAGTCCGTCAAACTGTTCTTTCAGCAGTTCACGTGCTGCCGACATGCCCTCGTTATTCGAATGTGTAAAAACAGAACGGGTAATGCCGCGGCCGGCAAAAATATCCGTTATCTTTCCTACCGCTATGACATCAAAGCCTGCCCCCGACAGGACATCCAGTATAGTAACGCCCGGCGGCTCAAGCGAAAAGTCGCGCCTGTCCGCCGTACGCACAAAGCTGCCCGGAGTGCCTGTGAACGGCCTTGCTATCACGCGGCTTACGGCATTTTTGCCTGTGAGTATCCCGCGCGCGATCCTGCAGTATTCATACAGCTGTTCAAGCGGTACCACATCGGTATGCGCCGCTATCTGAAAAACGCTGTCCGCGGAGGTGTATACGATAAGCCCGCCGCTCTCAAGCTGTTCAGCGCCATAATCCTTTATGACCTCAGTGCCGGAATACGGTTTATTGCAGAGGACTTTTCTGCCCGTCTGTTCAGAAAACTGTTGTATAATATCGTCCGGGAATCCGTCAGGATAAGTCGGCATAGGATCTTTGGAAATGATGCCGGCTATCTCCCAGTGCCCGGTAGTCGTATCCTTTCCCGCGGATTTTTCGCTGAGCCTGCCGTAAGCGGCAACGGGGCTTTGGGCTTTGGGAGAAATATCCACCCCGTCAATGTTGAAAAGCCCCATATCCATAAGATTGTCCGCGCAAAACAGATCTGACTTGGAGATACTTTCAAGCGTGTTTGCGCCCGTGTCTGAGTAGCTGCCGGCATCAGGAGCGGCGCCTATGCCGAAGCTGTCAAGTACTATCAGAAATATACGTTTCATATTACAGTACCGCCGCTGTTTCCAGGGCTACCTCCATCATCTGAGTAAAAGAAGTCTGACGCTGTGCTGCGCTTGTTGCCTCGCCGGTCAGGATGTGATCGGACACGGTGCATATCGCAAGCGCGTGCTTTTTGCAGTACGCCGCGGTCATGTACAGCGCCGCCGCCTCCATCTCGGCGCCTAAAACTCCCATTGCCGCAAAGCCGTCGTTAAGCGACGTGTCGGCGCTGTAAAAGGTGTCTGTAGAAACAACATTCCCAACATGGAAATTTGCGCCTATACGGCTGCACTGCTTTGCCGCCTCGCATAAAAGCCGATAATCGCAAATCGGCGCAAACGTACCGTTGATTTTATACTGAGACGCAAAGCGGGAATTCGTACACGCACCCATCGCCAATATTATATCCCTGATTTTGACGTCGTTGCTCAGCGCCCCGCAGGAGCCGATGCGTATTATATTTTCCACTCCGAAAAAGCTGAAAAGCTCATAGCTGTAAATGCCCATTGACGGCATGCCCATGCCGGAAGCCATAACGCTTATCTTTTTGCCTTTATAAAAACCGGTGTATCCCTGGATGGAACGGACATTGTTTACAAGCACGGCGTCTGTAAGATAATTTTCGGCGATAAACGCCGATCTGAGCGGATCTCCCGGCATCAGTACCGTTTCGGCAAAGTCCGAGGGCGAAGCGTCAATATGAGGTGTCGGATAATTCATTTTTATTTTCCTCCTCTTTAAGTAGCTTTATGATGCGGCTGGTGCCCAGTCTGTCTGCGCCCAGCTCAAGAAACCGCGCGGCGTCGGAAATTGTCTTTATACCGCCTGCCGCCTTTATTCTGACATGCTCCGAAACATGCTTTTTGAAAAGTATTATATCTTCAGGCGCAGCACCGCCTTTGGAAAACCCGGTCGAGGTCTTTATGAAATCGGCGCCGGAACGTGACACTGCACCGCACATCCTGATCTTTTCCGTTTCAGTAAGCAGACAGGTCTCTATTATCACTTTTAATATTTTGTCCCCGCATACAGACTTTATCTGAGATATCTCATTTTCAACAGCGTCAAACTCACCCGATTTTACAAGTCCCAGATTGATGACCATATCTATTTCGTCCGCGCCGTCCTCCAGCGCACGGGAAGTCTCATAAATCTTGCAGGAGGTGGTATTATAGCCGTTGGGGAAGCCTATAACGGTGCATATTTTCACTCTGCCCGCGGTATAATCGCAGGCTTTTTTTACATAACACGGCGGGATACATACCGACGCGGTCTTATACTCTATGCCCTCATCGCACAGTCTGAGGATCTGCTCAGCAGTCGTTGTCTGTGACAGAAGGGTGTGATCGACAGCGGACAATATCATTTGTATATCCGTTTTTCTCACCTGCTTTCAATTACTTATGCTCACTTTTGGTTTTTGCCTGAACAATATATTTATTATAACATATCTATTATCGGCTTTCAACAAAAAAGCGCGTCAAAAACCGACGCGCTTTGGGATTTTATTTCAAAAATATCTCAACTACCGGGACTATGACATCAGGCTTTAAATACGGGACTTCTAAAATGAGCGTATTCTCGTCAATGCTGCTGTGCTTTTCACCGCCGCTGCTTGTAAGACGTGTCACAGCGTCTGACGGTATCCTTATTTCGGACGCGTCATGCAAGAACTGTACATATTCCACCTTGCCGGCAAGACCCGGAAGCTGCAAATATCGGTAAGGGTAATTGTAAAGATGCGCGTACAGTCTCTTGCCGTCCTGGCTCTGAGTATACCGCACCCCGTCGGGAGCCTTGAATTCGGGTTCTGCCATTGTACATCCGTAAATAGATCTGGAGTTGTATTTCATCCATTCCGCGTATACGCTCAGCGCCTGTTCTGCGCGTTTGTCGAAGTATCCGCGGGCGGTAGGGCCGACATTCATGATGAGATTGCCGCCCAGACTTACACAGTCTATCAGCAGCTTTATGAGCATCTCGGGCGATTTCCACGTCATCTCATCACGGTAATAGCCCCAGGATCCGGAAAAGGTGTGACATGCCTCCCACGGCACAAGCTCTCCTGTCTTGGGATGGGTAGGCCAGCTCTTTACCTCTATCTGCTCCGGCGTCCACAGATCCTGTTCCAGCTCGGTGCGATTATCTATTATTATACCCGGCTGAAGAGACCTCGCAAGCTCTATAAGCTTTTCAGCCTCCCAGTCCTCCTTGTGCTTGCCCGTATTTACACGCAGATCGGGTATGTCCTTGGGATTCTTGCTTTCCGAATAAGAAAAATCAAACCATAAGATATCGATCTTACCGTAATTTGTCAAAAGCTCACGCACCTGATTGCGCATATATTCAGCGTATCTGTGCATATCCCTGCTCTTGTTCATCTCATATGCGTCGGGATCGCTTCTCAAAGGATGGTTTTTATCTATTGTAAAATCAGGGTGATGCCAGTCAATAAGTGAATAATAAAATCCTACTTTCAGTCCCTCTGCTCTGAAAGCGTCTACATATTCGCGCACAAGATCACGGCCAGCCTTGGTATTGGTGCACTTATAATCGGTATATTTTGAGTCAAACATGCAAAATCCTTCATGATGCTTTGTGGTAAAAACAGCATATTTCATACCAGCGGCCTTTGCTGTCCTTGCCCACTGCGCGGCGTCATACATATCGGGATCGAAATGGTCAAAATAGCGCTGATAGTTCTCATCGCTTATCTTTTCCCTGGTCTTGATCCACTCATGTCTTGCAGGCAGAGCATATAAGCCCCAATGAATGAACATTCCGAATCGGTCGTGAATAAACCACTCGTTATTTCCGGGAGTTTTCATGATTTTGTAACTTGACATAGCTCTGTTCCTTTCATATACTATATGTAGATTCTGATTTCAGTATATCAAGGTTTATAGATATTTCAATGTGTTTAACAGTCGTAAATATGGAGATTTCGGCATGGATATAACAAGCTGCAAATATGTGTCAAAAAACATAAACTCGATGGATATCAAGCTGGGAGTGCACGGATATCTGCACGCTGACAGCGAATGGAAAAGCGACGGCATGTCTATACCATATTCAAAGCTGTACTTTATTTTCAGCGGAAAAGCCATGCTTGTCCACAATTCAAAAACATATGACATGATGCCGGGGCAAGTATACATGATACCATACGGCACACCGCACGGTTTTTACTGTGAATCAAAAATGGAAAAGCTGTATTTCCATATAACAGTAACAAAACCGTCAGGCGGAGATTTATTCGAAGGCCTTGACAAAATCATGGCGCTTGATATGAGTATGGAAAAGATGCAAAAAATAAAAAGCCTTTATTTTGATGAAAACATCGGTTCCTGTTTCAGCTTAAAAAAGGAGCTTTACCTTTTGGTATATGATTTTATAGATAAATTCTCAATAAATATCAAGCCGGATCCTCTTTACAGCGATACTGTTTCGAATGCGATATCCTATATCCGCGCAAATCTGTCACAGAATATAAGCGTAAAAAAACTTGCCGACAAGCTTTTTGTGTCAGAAAGCATGCTTTCAAAAAGCTTTTCAAAAGAGACAGGTATATCCATAGGAAAATTTATTGACAAAGAAGTTATGATCGAAACACAGCGCCGGCTTCTGCTATCTGACGAGCCAATACAGAACATAAGCGAGGAACTGGGTTTTTGCGATCAGTTTTACTTTTCCAAAAAATTCAAACAATTCTGCGGCGTTCCGCCTATAAAATACAGAAAACAAAACCGCGACGGCATGTAAATAATTAAATAAATTAAAATTATGTATTGACTTTCACTTTTATTTTCTTTATAATCATGTTGTAACTGTGTACAAGCACAGGTGCTTGTCTAAAAGCGGAGGGAGGGAAAAAGCATGGCTGAAATCCGCATCAAGGAAAACGAAACATTGGACAGCGCTTTGAGAAGATTTAAAAGACAGTGCGCAAAATCAGGCGTTCTCTCCGAAATCAGAAAAAGAGAACACTATGAAAAGCCCAGCGTTAAGAGAAAGAAAAAGTCAGAAGCAGCAAGAAAGCGCAAGTATTGATCTGTCTTTATTTTAACGTACATAAAGGTTCTGAAACACAGAGCCTTTTTATTTTTGCAAAAACTCACGCCTGTACACGCAAACAAACCGAAAAACCGCATAAAAAAGCCGGAGCAGCTGCTCCGGCTTTATTTTATAGCAGAGATTTAATTTTCCATTTGCTTTCCCAAAAACATGGCATATGACGACAGAAGTTTTTCCTCAGTTACAGACGGCTTTCTGTCGGGTGTTTCAAGGAACGCCACAAGCCCCATGACGTCGCCTTCGGAAATAATAGGACTTGCCGCAATAATTACGGGCGAACCGGTATCGTTGATAATTTTAACTCCGGTATCACTGCCCTGAGCAAAATAGTTTTTTCGCGCCAGAATAAGCTGCTCACACTCGCGGCTTACCGGACGCTCCAGAATATCGCGTTTGCCCTGCCCCGAATAGGCTATTACATTATCCATATCGCACACGCAGCAAAACATGCCGCTGACAGTATACAGAGAAGAACAGCAATCACCTGCAAAAGATGACAGTTCACCTAAAGGCGAATACTTTTTGAATATGACTCCCCCCTCTTTATCAGTAAATATCTCAAGAGGGTCTCCCTCGCGTATGTGCATGGTACGGCGTATTTCCTTAGGGATAACGACTCTCCCCAAATCGTCAATTCTTCTAACAATTCCAGTGGCTTTCATATATAAAAACTCCTTTGTTGATTTGATAACACTGTTATTATCTGTAAACATTGGAGTTTTATACTCATTTAATATGATTTGCTAAAGATTTTTCTACTTCAGTGCCCAATTTTTCAAGCCCTTTTGCACTATAATGTCCACGAACATACGGATTCATATATTCCTTTTGAGCATTGAGTTCTATTGCAATTTCGGTAAGCATTAAAAAATCGGTATTTTCAATACACATTTCATCCTGAGCCGAAATAATTTCAAAATCTCTTTCATCGTTTGTAAAACGCCCGACACGAATAAGGCCAATTTTTTCAATACCAATATCTTTTTTAAATGCCTCTATAAGTTCGGTTATTCTTTCTTTATAATATGCCTTACTGTTGCCGCATACAGCATCACTTTCTCCTTGAAGCCACACAAAAAATATTCTGTCAACACTTGTTTGTGATTTAACTTTTTTGATTGCTGAACAAGCTTTTTTAACTATGATTTTATAACCGTCGTAGCCCGGCAACCAATCAGCGATGACAGTACTTCCTTTTGCAATATGAACTGCAACAACTTGGTTGCCTGTGGTTTCCGTATACGCCCTGCAAAATTACGAAACTAAATTTGTATGCCCGTAACAAACGCTTCCCGCAACGTGCAGATTCAACCATTCCTGCTGATTCACCCCGTTTTCGAAACGATAACCTTGTGTTTTATCAAAAGTGATATCCTCTCCGATAGGATTTTTTAGCGGGATGATTTCATCTGTAAAAAATTTATATTCATAGTAATCGGTAATAATTTCTGTGTTTGACAAAGCTTCGCTTTGCCCCCTGCATATTGCTTTGTCCGCCAAAAATAATAACATCCATATTACTTCACCAAAAGTGTCTTGATATTATTTCCGCTCTTTGCATCTAAAATTGCCTCGTTTATTTGCTCTATTTTATATTTAGAACCAAGTTTTTCAATCAACGGATGTAAATCGGGATTTGCATTAAGAAATTCAAGATACTTATGTACATCGGTCATAGAATATTGTGATGAACCGATAATATGCAATGCCTTAAAAGTGATCATCTGCGGCTGAATCTCAATGCCACCTGAAGCACTGTACTGACCGGGGACAAGATAAACACCTCGATTTCTTAAAATATCCATGCCCTGTACCACTGCCTGCGGAGCGCCCGATGCTTCAAAACAAAGATCCACGCCCAATCCGCCGTTCTCGGAAAGCAATGCTTTTGTTACGGTTTTGGTTCCTTCTCTGATTAAATTAAATACTTTGTCTGCACCAAGACTTACCGCCAACTCCTCGCGCTTAAGATTATTACCTGCTGTAATCGCATAAACCTTTTTAACACCCATTCGTTTTAGATACATTACTGCAAAAGTGCCGACAGGGCCAAGTCCCTGCACTACTGCAACATTAATTTTTGAAAGTTCAACCCCTGCTTGTTCTGCAAGACAACAAGCGTGTATCGCTGTGGGGCCGGGGCAAGCAAAGGTGGCTGCCACAGTCGGATCGATCCTCTCCGGAATTTTAACAAGATTTGTGAGTGGAGTATAATTCACCTCGGTATATCCACCATAGAGATATGGAGCAGTTTCAATGCTCCCGCCGTTTGTTACTTGCATATTCACGCAGTTGGCATCATCTCCGTTTTTGCAAAGGATACATTCACCGCAAGGAACGGCGATGTCTGCTATAACTGCATCGCCGATTTCAAGACCGTATTTCTCGGCTTCGTTTTTATCCAGGTCGGTAATTCTACCTACAAATTCGTGCCCGATGATAGACGGAGCGCCGACAGCCAATTTTCCGTTATGCATATGTAGATCCGTTCCGCAAATGCCACTTGCGATAAGCTCCATTTGTCCGTAGCCCTTGGGACACTTTGTTACCTCAAATTCGCGCACCTCAAAATCCTTGTGTGCACCCATAAATACTGCTGCTTTTGCTTTCATTATTTTTTCCTACCTGTCAATTATCACTTTAAAATATTTGGAATATTGCTGTATTATTTCATCAAGTTTATCTTTTGAAAGCGGCTCATAGTTTTTATATTGATAATCCAAACCGAGCGCTTCGTATTTCGCGCTTCCTAAACGGTGAAACGGCAATAATTCTACCTCACCTATACCGATCGTCTTTAGATGTTCGCAGATTTCAAGAATAGAGTCCTCATCGGTATTAAAATCTGGAATTAGCGGAATACGCACCTGAACATTTGCACCATCTGAAATAAGTTGTGTGAGGTTTTGCGTTACCGTTTCCAAATCACCGCCAATTTCTCTATAGTTCTGCACATTCGCCGTTTTAAAATCAAATAAATATCCTTGTACGAACGAGTTTAATTTTTTAAATTCTTTATAAGGCACACAGCCGGCTGTATCAATAAGCACCGACACGTCTTGGTTTTTAAGTGCTTTCGTGAGGTCAGTTGCCCCATCTGCTTGAAGCATCACCTCACCACCCGACAAGGTCACACCGCCACCGCTTTGAATATAAAAATCCGTATCCTCTAAAAGTTCGGGCAGGATATCCTCTACAGTGACCTTTCTGCCAAGTACCTCGGTTTT
>CALXGU010000043.1 GCA_944387905.1 uncultured Clostridia bacterium | reverse complement strand
GTGAACAAGGCATACGCCTTACCGTTCAAGCTCCAGACGGAGTTCGCGGAAATATCCGTCTTCAGGACGGATATACTTTCAGCGACGGTCAGAAAACAAAGCCTTTGCGCAGTGCGGTGTATAACGTTATAAAAAGTAAATAAAAAAGCAGACTTTGTCTGCTTTTTTATTTTATAGTTCAAAAGTGTATGACTCAATCGTATTAGAAAAATCATGCAGACATCGCAAATGCCTGAAAAGACTGTATCGCCAAGGATATTGGCGCCGTGTTTTTTCAGCCGTCTCAGATATATTGGCGTCCTGACATATCCTGAGCGGGTATATATTTCCGGCAAAATCATGTTATGTCCGCCAAGATAAAGTCGACCGCTTTTGATAGTTCTGCCAGAGATATCTCGATCTGGTATCCGATCTTGCCGGCGCTCACGAAAATCCTGTCAAAAGCTTCTGCGCTGCTGTCGATTACTGTTTTGAATCGTTTTTTCATACCGATGGGACTGCAGCCGCCGTGGATATATCCCGTGACAGGCAAAAGCTCGCGGGATTTTATCATTTCTATTTTCTTCTCCCCGACACATGCGGCCGCTTTTCTGAGATCGAGCCCGCGGCTTGCCGGAACCACAAAAACATAATGCTCCCTTGACGGCGCAGCAGTCACAAGCGTCTTAAATACCGCATTGGGGTCCTGTCCTAAAAACGCCGCCACTTCTGTACCTGAAACAGCATCGCTTTGGACATAGCAGTGCGCGGTATAGCTCGCGCCGAGCTTGTCCAGTATACGCATTACGTTTGTCTTTTCGTTTGATTTTGACATGACTGCACCTAAATATCAAATATGCCCATTATGACTATACCTGCGATCGTCACGCCTATGGCAAGATAGTGCTTCCACGACATTTTTTCTTTGAGGAAAATTCGAGACCATACAACGGAAGCTGCGCAGTACGCGGAGATTATCGGAGCTGACAGCATAACATGCTCGCTGTCGCCGATAGCGTATATGTAGGCGAACTGACCGGCTGTTTCAAACACCGCGCCGATAAATTTAGGAACAGTACGGCGTGCGACCGGCTTTTCACGCTTAATTATAAGCGTATAAATAAGTGTGCATATTCCGGCAGCAAGGAATGTGAGTTCATAAGCGACATTGGCTGAATCTTCATTCAGAGTTTCCAGCACAAGGCTGTCGGCAAAAGTCCCGGCAGCGTCAAGCAGGCAGTATGCCAGTGGAAGAACAATGGCCAGTGCCGACTTGGCATACTTGTAATTACCTTTCTGCTGGCGCGCAGCGCGCTTTTCCTCGTCCTCATATGCCTCTGCAAATCCAAGACCGATAACGCCTATGCAGATAACGGCGGTAGCGATCAGCTGTCCGACCCCCGTCTCTCCTATTCCGCTTGTTATAAGGATCATTATTGCAACGATTGCGCCTGAGGAATTGCAGATCGGTGATGAGACTGACAGCTCTATATACCTGAGAGATATGTATCCCAGAGTCATAGAGCCGATATATAAAAGCGACACCGGCAGGTAGGTGAGCATTATTCCAAAAGAGATCTCAGCGCCGCCTATAAAAATTTCATACGCCGCGTGCAGGCCCATTACGATACCGACAGCAGTCACCATTTTAAGGTGAGAATGCTTGTCAGACGGATCGGCGCAGCCTATTTTTGAAAACAGATCCGAGCCCGACCAGCACAAAAGCGCTATTATAGATAACCAAAACCACATATATTATTTTCTCCTTATTCAACAAAGTCGACATACAGTCGATTATTCAATAGTACCGCCGCCGACGACCGTGTCGCCCTGATATACGACAGCAGCCTGACCGCGGGTAATTGCCCGCTGCGGACGGTCAAATACGATTTTCACCCGTCCGTCGTCAAGCGGTATAACAGTCGCGTCAGCCGGCACCGACTTATAGCGGGTCTTTACCTGTGCCGAAAACGGGCCTCCCGGGTTTTGATAAGCTATCCAGTTGAAGTCGCATGCGGTAAGACAGTCCGAGTACAGCTCGCAGTCACGGGCGAGTATTACACGGTTGCTTTGTATATCTTTGGATTTAACATACATAGGCATGCCAAGGGACAGCCCCAAGCCTTTTCTCTGTCCGATAGTATACTTGATGATACCACCGTGAGTGCCCAGCACTTGACCGTTTTGGTCGGTGAACTCGCCCTGCGGATAAGTCTTTCCGGTGTAGCGCGTGATAAAACCGGCATAGTCGCCGTCAGGTACAAAGCAGATGTCCTGGCTGTCCGGTTTCTGCGAATTTGAAAGCTTTAGCCGCTCAGCCCTGTCACGCACCTGATCCTTAGTGAGCTGCCCGAGCGGCAGAAGCGTATGAGCCAGCTGCTGCTGCGACAGCGAGTAAAGCACATAGCTCTGATCCTTGTCCGCATCCATGCCCTTTTTTAAAATGTATCTGCCGTCTGACTTTTCGATCCTGGCATAATGTCCCGTCACTATATAATCGCAGCCCATGGCATTTGCTTTATCAAGCAGCGCGCCGAATTTTATATATCTGTTGCAGTCGATGCACGGATTGGGAGTCAGGGCATTTTCGTATGCGCAAACAAAGCGGGAAATAACTTCCCGCTCGAAATCCCGGTTAAAATCAAGCACGACATGCTCAAAGCCCAGACGTTTTGCCGCCTCGGCGGCAGTCTGAGCGTCGTCTGTCTGATGCGTATGGCAGTCACAGCCGCAATCGTTGCGTGTGCCTGTAAACAGTTTCATTGTAGCGCCGATACAATCGTAGCCGGCATCAACGGCAATAGCCGCAGCGACGGAGCTGTCCACGCCTCCGCTCATCGCGATAAGAGCTTTTTTCATATTCTGCGTATTATCCCCATCGGAGTCTGCTGTCTGGACTGACCCAGAGGGTTGTCCTTAAGCACGCGGGCATACAGCTGTCTGTCCAGCCGCGGATCGGACGCACCTAAAATGGTGCCGTCAAGATCGTTGATGTCTACAATAAGCACGTCAAAACCTATGCGCTCTTTTACAGCCACTGCCACCTCGTCTGGGTTTTGAGGCCCCAGCACTACATAATTATTATACGGCGGAATAGTACAGTCGCAGGGTCCGTCGATCGATTTTGCCTTGGGCCCGGCTATATCGTAAAATATACCGCGCTTTCCGACAAGCTTTCCGAATGCGGAACAGAACGCCGCAAACAGTATTTTAAATGTCCCGCATTCTCTGAGAGCCATTTCCATTGTCTGCGGAATGGAAAGTCCTATTCCGTACGGGGATTTGTATACAAACTTACATAACAGTCTGGCAAGCGGACGCGGCTTTATCTGATCCATGGGAATTGCGCGTCTTTGAGTACATGCCACGCATTTTTCCGATATAAAAAGCAGATCGCCCTGCTGCATGTGCTGCTGTGCGTATGTCTGCGCGACGTCGCGTATATCGTCCTTGTCCGTGACGACATGAGTTTTTATTGCGTATCTCTCATAAACAGCGCCGTCCACTTCTATTGTAAGGCTTTTGTTTTCATTTGCCTGCATTTTAACGTCTCCCCTTTGATTTTTCAATATCAATATTGTATGTAAATAATCGGCGATTTGTCAATGATTTTAAAAAAAATATTATAAAAGAGACGCAAAATCAGTTTTTATATACGTGTATCCTGTCAGAAATTATAACGGCAATAGCAATTTTAAGCAAATCAGGCAGGATAAAAGGTACAACGCAGGTGATAAGTATGGCGGCGATGCCGATACTTTTGCCTGAGCTCATATAAACCGCCGCATACCATGCGGTACCGAATGCGTAGCATACCAAAAGCGCGGCGGCGGCAGATGCAAGCCGGATTTTTCTGCCGTATTTTTCAAAAATCAGCATTACGGCGGGGATCAGTACAAATCCGATTATATATCCGCCTGTCGGGCCTGTCAGTGCGCTCAGTCCTGCGCGGAATCCGGAAAATACCGGCAGTCCCGCCGCTCCGAGTAAAACATATACCAGCATCGCATATAATCCGTTTTTGCTTCCCAGAGTCATAACGGTAAGGTATACCGCGAACGTCTGAAGAGTAAACGGCACCGGTGCGGGCACTGTAATCCAGGCGCAGACCGCCATAAACGCGGCCGCTATCGCCACCATGCATAATCTCTTTGTTCTCATAAAATCACTCCGATCGGGCATATTTGTCACCCATTTTACAGCACTAAGGTTACAATGTCAACAATAATATTAATGTCCTGTTTATTGTACAAATAATGCTGTAAAATACAGACAAATCAGACAGGGAGGAAAAAAGATGAAAAAAAGAATAGGAAATATAGAAAGAATACTTATAAGAGAGTGCGTCAAGGATATGCCGTCGTTTGCGAAAATACAGAGACTGTTCGATATGGGGGCGGATCCTAATTGTGTAAACGACTTCGGAGAAAGTGTTCTGTCAATAGTAATGGAGGGGTATTGCAGCTTGTACGGAGCAAATTTGAGATCGGGTTTTTTCGCGCCTATGCTGACTGAAATATTTATAGAAAACGGACTTGACGTGAGAAGATTCGGACTCAAAATAATCAGCGAGATGCAAAACAGCTGCTATGATAAGCACATGCGCCGTGCCATTAAAATCATACTCAGGCAAAGACAGGAATGCTTGAAAGCCGACATAAAGACAATAAAAAATCTGGGGCATTTTCTGGCAGAAAGATTTACAGACAGGATAAAAGGCAATGCGTAAGATGTTTATTCTGCATAATCAGACGTAATTTTGCCGAGCGTTTTCCCGCTTTTTCTTATTGCTAACTCATCATACAAAACACTCCGGTGCCGCCAAACGTAAGACCGGCTTTATACAAAGCCGGTCTTACGTTTATTGTTTTAAAATATAAAAAAGTCATTTCACTGCGAAGTCATAGCTTTTATCGATAAGCCTGCAAATTTCCTCGGTTGGTACCGAACCGTCAAGACACACGGTGTACCAGTGTTTTTTGCTCATGTGATATCCCGGAAGGAATCTGGCGGAGTCCAGAAGCGCGTCTATATCCATGTCCGCTGCACGCAAATCTAAGATTTCGGCCTTCTCATCAAAATCAAGGCCCAGTCTTCTGCCGGGTACAGCCATCATGACTCCGTACCATTTACCGGTGTCCTTTCTTCTCCAGACAGCGCTCTGAGGTGAGCTTTTCCATAAAAATTCCAGCAGATCGCCGTGCGTATGATGCACATAACCGATAAGCTGAAGAGCCTGGACTGACCTGAAAGCGCACATATCAAAGCAGTTTTGAGCTATTTTGCAAAGCAGGCTGTCGTGGTCTGTCCGCACCATACCGATAAAAGCTCCTGCCAGCGTCTGATCGCGGTGAAGAACGTACTCGCTGTCAGCGGCGGGATCTGTCACTTTTGTTTTGACGGTTTTATCGGCAATGATCGTGACCGTCATGACCAGCTGATTGCGCGCAATAGAAGTTGTATACTCAAATTCATCTCCGTTTTGTTTAAAACCAAAGGCCTTTAGCTTTTGAAAATTGGGAATTTTATCTTTAAAAATCTCATCTATCGTCATACTTGAGCCAAGACTGCTTTCGCCGATTGTTTTGCTCTGCGAGCCTGTTTTGTATAGATTATCATGAAAACAGTAAGCTGGATAGCAAAAGTAATGATCCAGGAGATGGGATAAGAAATGAACAGCGATTCAAGAGAGTGATACTGGGGCATACGGAATATGGTATAGATCCATAGAATGCGGATACCGCAGATACCGGCGATAGAAATTATCATAGGTGTAAGGCTTGAGCCCATTCCTCGTATTGCGCCGGTCGTGACGTCCATGAGCCCGCACAAAAAATATGTAAGGCATATGAATGTCATTCTTATGATACCGTAACCGATAGCTTCGGTGGAATCTGTAATATAAATGCCCAGCAGCGGTCGTGCAAACAAATATGCTGTACAACCGAGAACGATACCGGTAACTGATACGCATAATATACATATCCACAGTATTTTTCTGACTCTGTCATATTTTTTGGCGCCCACGTTCTGACCTACAAAATTGATAGCAGTCTGGCTGTAGGCGTTTATCGCTATCCAGACAAAGCCCTCGATATTCGCCGCGGCGCCGCTTCCGGACATGACGATGTCTCCGAATGAATTGACAGAGGACTGAATAATGACATTCGAAAGCGAAAACAGTGAGCTTTGGATACCGGCAGGTATACCGATCCTCAGCATTTTAAAAAGCTGGCGCATTTGTATGCTGAAATTTTTGAGTATCAGTTTACATGCATCGGTTCTCTTCATCAGTGACAGAATAATAAGAACGGCGGAAACTGTTTGTGAGATAGCGGTGGCAAGAGCCACACCTGCGACGCTCATATTGAAAACAGCTACAAAAAATATGTTTAAAGCTATATTTATCAGACCGGCTGCAGAAAGAAATATCAGCGGTCCCTTTGTATCACCGGCCGCGCGCAGGATAGACGCGCCGAAGTTATATACGATAGTAGCGGTTATTCCGAGAAAGTAAATTTTTATATATGTAGCGGAAAGAGAGTGCACATTTTCGGGCGTACCCATGAGTCTGAGGAAATAGTCCGCTCCGAATATGCCGACAAAAGTAAGTATGATACCGCAAATCACGGCTATCGGAATAGCAGTATGCACAGTTTTATGCACGACGTTATCATCGTGAGAGCCGAGCGCGTGCGCAACAGTGACACCGCAGCCTACGGAGAGTCCCAGAAACAGATTGGTGATCAAGTTTATAAGGGGACCTGTTGCGCTGACTGCAGCGATAGTAATGCTTCCGCAGTATCTGCCTACAACAATAAGATCTGCCGCGTTGAACAGCAGCTGAAGTATTCCTGTCGCGATAATGGGAAGGGTATATATCATAATCTTTTTAAAAACAGGACCGTGACACATGTCCATACTGTTATTTTTCAACAAACACACCCCCAAAAAGTTCCGCGGTCTAAAAAACAAATCGGCTGTAAAAATGCATACACAATTATTATAGCCGATTGGATTTTAAATTCAAGAGGTATTCGCTTTTTCCTCAATTAAAATTTACTGATCTGACAGATACGCAGTTGCCGTTGTCGGAAATGTATTCAAATTTCAACGGAGCTTTTTCGGGATGCGGATTTTTGAATGCGGTTTTGTACCAGGTCCTTCCGTCGATAGCTCTGGGTATGGTGGAATAGGAGACCTCGCCGAGAGCGGATTCGGCGACAGACAGTGCAGGATCAGCCTCGTCGTTTTCGCCCAGAGAGCAGGGAATGCTGTCGTTTGAGATGTTGGTACCGTATTTTACCTCGAATTCGGCTGTGTCTCCGTCCGAATATGTCAGCCTATATCTTCCCATATGGTATTTTTCGTCTTCGATGAACACGCCGTCGTAAAACACCTTATACGGTATATTGAGGTCCGTGGTGTGTGTAACTTCAATAAAACCGCCGTTTGCGGTATTTCCGTAATGCAGCAGATACGCCTCATCAAACGCGCGTGTGCGCAGCTGATTGAGATCGCTCGAGTCATAAGAGTCGCTCCACATTGCGTAGGCGCCCATAATGATATTTATGTACTGATTGTTGCGCTGTAAGTATTCCCAGCGATTGGATCCCCAGTTGGAGCAGCTTCCGCCCAGCAGTCCGAAGTTTTTGCGCATGCGCCAGTTTTCCACCTTGTCAACGGCCATATTGCCGAATACGGTCGGATATCCGTGTGAGCGGAGAATAAGGTCATACTGCATGCCGAAGCCGTAATACCAATGTATCATCATTATATCTTTCGGCAGTATGCACTGGCATTGAAAAGTAGGCGGAAAAAATCTGTGCTTACCGGATTTTGACAAGCGGTCTTCACCTGCGCCGCCGTAGCTTTTGCCTGACGGAGTCACGACCGGCAAAAGCTTATCTCCCCACATGCAGGTTTTGATCCCTCTGTCCGCAAGAAAATCGTGTATTTTTATCACATCCCGGGCAAATACCTCATAGGGTCTTTTGTCTTTACATCTGTCGCACAGACACATGGAATAATACTCATCGTGGCCGATGTTTATAAGCTTGGGCTCAAATACGTCTATAACCTCTTCCAGAATATCGAATACGATTTTATATGTATCGGGATTGCTCGGACAGTAAGTGTCCGGATAGGGATCCTCTGCGCGTTCGGCAAGCTGAGGATGAGCCATGCATATATAATCTGTATGAGACAGGGTCGGCACCTCGGGATATACCTCCAGACCCCTGTATCTGCAGTAATCTATCAGCTGACGCACCTCGTTTTGGGTAAGTATATCTCCCTCTCCGTTGTCGGTATGTATAGAGTTTTTAGCCCAGTCAAAACCGTTTTGTATCTCGTGTGTTCTGTCCGAGTATCTGTGTGTTTCAGCGGCAAATTCCGCCCATTTTTCGTTTATCTCAGGGTGTCTTTTGTATTCCATCGCGCCGCCGATCTCAAATGAGATGTAGTTATATTTATAGTAGACTATGGTATCTATCATATCATAGAATTCGTCAAAGGAGTTTCTGCCGGGCAAGAACACCCTGTAGCCTCTGAAGCTGCAGTCGGGCTGATCATACAGTGTCCCCGTATACAGTCCGTCTGAAAATAAAAGCTGTTTTAATGTGACGGCCGCGTAAATAAGACCTCTTGAATCCGCGTGAGATATGGAAACGGTATCCCTGTCTATCATAATTTTGTAGGATTCGGGCGGCATTGAAGTATCATGAGATGCGGTGACCGAATCTATGCCGCCGTCAGCCGTCCCGTATTCTGCAGACAGCCGGCTGATCACGTCTGCGGGATAGCCCTTGATTCCGGATAAATTGATATTTTTCTTCAGGTTGACTCTAAACTGCGTTGTTTCAAAACTTTTAGGTGTGAAAAACATACATTTCCCCCGAATTCATATTTTTGCACATTATAGCATTGACATTTTTTTGTGTCAATATGGACAGAATTAAATATATTTAAATACGGAATAAATAGCGTAATAACGCAAAACGGATATAATTATATGCATAATTACGCATATGTAGAAATTTAATTCTAAAAACTGTGTAAAATTCACAAAAAAAAAATAAATCCGTATTCAAAACGTAAAAAAAAGTCTTCATTAGGTCAAATTTGTGTCAATTTGTAAATGTATGGTGATTTATGGAGTTTAAATCCTGTTGACTTAACAAAATTAAAAATATATAATTAATTTACCCATATTGCATAGTGTTTGCAAATATAAAAAAGGAGTGAAAAGAAAATGGGCAAGACATCAAAGCGTGTCATATCGCTTGTTCTCTCAGTCTTGATGGTGCTTTCAATGGTATCTGTTTTCTGCCTGCCTACAATGGCTGCACCATATGACGCGGAGAATATCGATTATGACGAAGTACGCACTACTGCTTACATAATCAATAGTGCGTGGACCACAGAAGATCTTGTAGCAGACGCTGAACTCAGCTACTACTACAGAGGCAAGACTTATACAGAAACATATGATGCGAGCCGTCATTTCAGCTCATACGCAGCTGCATCTGACGCGTATTTCGCAAAAAACCCGGATATTCTAAATGATGTTCCGGTATTCATCTTTGCTCCCGGTACATATACAGAGCCGATTATCATCAGATATAAAGGCGTAATACTGGGATCAAACGCAGGTATCAGTCCTAATGCCGAAGTGACCGACTGGACACTTGAGGACATGAAGGACGGCTGGGCTGCAAATGAAGCCTGGGATACCGAAAAAGAGACTGTTTTTACAGGCGGCGTTTATCGTTCAACACGTTTGGACGGTGAAAAATGTGTTGAAGACACAGCAGAACTCGAAGTTAAAATTGCCAATCATAAATGGGCATTCAAACTTGAGGCAGCTGAAAAAGCACAGTCACAAGAACTTGAACCGATGATGGTAATAGACGGTGTTTCTTATACCGGTGATGGGTTTATTTTAAAGTCATCTGATTTTGATAACGGCAAAACATTAACCGACGGCTCAGAGCAGCTTCCTGCATATGGTTAC
>CALXGU010000042.1 GCA_944387905.1 uncultured Clostridia bacterium | reverse complement strand
CTGAACCGACTGCGATCTTACTTTGAATAGTATGATATCCGTAGCCGAGCGGGTCAAGCTGAGGATCATAAACCGCCAGTATCCGCATCTGCTGGTAATCAGACAGGCTGTTGAATACAAACGGCGCAGCAGCTACGACAGTCACACCGCTTACTGCGAAATAGAGCCAGTGCAGTCCCGCTGCGAACATCATGACAATAAATAAAAATACATATACAAGCGCCGTACCCAGATCACCCTCAAGCATGATAAGAACAAGTATAATTCCGAAGTGGCACAGCAGAGGTATAACGGCGCGCGGGTGGTTTATATATTCCTTGACTTTATTCAAATGTGTAGCAAAGGTGACTATAAACCCTGCCTTTACGAATTCAGACGGCTGGATACTCAGCGGTCCGATTATTATCCAGTTTTTATTACCCAGACGTTCCTGACCGATAAGCAGTGTAAGAACAAGCATAAAAATACATAATCCGAAAAGATATATACTCAGTGAGCTAAGATTTTTATAGTCTATAAGCACTATCAGAAATGCGGCGAAAATACCCAAAAGCAGAGAAAATAATTGAACCAGGACATATTTTTTGCTTCCGAAACTGCTTGTGGCGGATAAAATGAGGAATAGACCAAAAAAAGACGATGCGCAGCATAGAGCAAGCATTATAGGGTCAAATTTTTTCAGAATGCCGCCTATAAATACGAGAAAGCGCTTCACGGTTATCCTCCTTTCAGTACCAAATATCACTGCCGATTTTGATTTTATAGGTGTATTATATATTAATTATATCCGAAATACAAGCAAAAGCTTATAAACGCTTGAAAAAACGACTGTCTGCTGATATAATATACACATAAATTATATTTAATACAATCAGGAAACAGTATGGAAAAAATTTTGAAAGACTGCGGTCAGACCGAGCAGGTTGCGAAAGCGCTGTCAGCGTATTTGCGGCCGCCTGTTATTGTTGCTTTTACGGGCGGTCTGGGCGTGGGGAAAACTACATTTATAAAATATCTGTGCAAGTATCTGGGGTATGACGGGCATGTTACAAGCCCGACTTTTTCCATTATGAACCAGTATAACGGTAAATATCCCATATATCATTATGATATGTACCGTCTTTCCGGCGCGCAGGCTCTTGACGATATAGGCTTTTATGATTTTTATGATTCTGGCATATCGCTCGTAGAATGGAGCGAAAATGTAGAAGACGGACTTTACGGTAACATGATCCATGTCAATATGTTTTATGCCGGTGATAAACGAAAAATAATTATTCCGGAGATAGATAATTATGAAGATGCTTAGTATAGATTCATCGGGAAAGACAGCCGCGGTTGCCGTCACCGATTCGGACAGTCTGCTGGCGCAGAGCTTTACCGATTCCGGTTTTACACATTCACAGACTCTTTTGCCTATGGTAGACCGTACATTGAAATTAGCAGGATTGGATATAACACAAATAGAAGAGTTTGCGCTTACAGCAGGCCCGGGCTCTTTTACAGGCCTTAGAATAGGTGCGGCGCTGACGATGGGTCTTGCAGGAGACAGACCATGCCGTCCTGTTTCGTCGCTTGAGGCGCTTGCGTATAATTATGTGTCAGAAGACTGCGTTATCATACCGGTCATGGACGCGCGGCGTGAGCAGGTGTATACAGCGGTATTTGAAAGTGACGGGAACGGTCTTGGCAGGCTCATGCCCGATCAGGTGATAACGGTTCAAGAAGTATGTGAGCGGCTGCAAGATTACGGAAAAAGCCGTCAGGTGTTCCTTCTCGGAGACGGCATGTATCTGTTTGAAGATATCGCTTCGAATATTCCGAATGTCTGCTTTGCACAAGGCAAGAAAATATATATACAGGGTCTGGGAGTTGCACTTGCTTCCGAAAACGCTGAAAGCGTAACGGCGGATAAAATAAAAATAAACTACCTGCGTATGTCACAGGCGGAAAGAGAGTTAAAGGAGAGACAGAAAAAATGACCGTAAGTTTAGGTTGTGACAGGGCCGGAACGCCTTTCATAGAACGATTTGTACATGAGCTTGAAAGCAGACAAATAGAATGTAAAGTTCTTTTTGACGGAAAACAGGACGGCTGCGATTATACCGATGCCGCGTTCGCGGTCGCCAAGAGCGTAGCCGGCGGGCAGTGCGATATAGGAATACTGGTATGCGGTACCGGCATTGGCATGAGTATAGCGGCAAATAAGATAGCGGGTGTACGAGCAGCTGTGTGCTCTGATACATATTCTGCAAAAATGACACGTGTCCATAACGACGCGAATATATTGTGCATAGGAGCCAGAGTCATAGGCGAGGAGCTTGCTGTTTGTATTCTAGAAGCGTTTCTGGAGGGTCGGTTTGAAACGGGAGGAAGGCATGAACGCCGCGTGAATAAAATAAAAGCCGCGGAAAAAGGCGTATTTTAGCGCAAAGCGTGCATTATTATATAATGATTTGACTTTATCATATATTTGTATTATAATGTATGATAAGGTCTTTTTATTTAAAATTACATTTTAGCGTTGATTTTCTGCCGCATAATGCGTATTTGCATGGCGGTTTGACGGTGATGATATGAACAAAAAAAATTTATATTCTTCATTTAATAAACCCGATTATATAATATTCGGACTGCTTATAGCGTTTCCGGTCGCGTCGTTCTTTATAAACGTCTGGCTTGGCGCTGCAGAGCTCGCGGCGTCGGCGGCGTATATCCTGTATAGATTTATATCGAGGAAAAACCTAAGTGAACATCTGTACAGTTATTTAGAAAGTATAACCCTTTATCTTGACGAGGCATCGAAAGAGAGCCTTACGCGGTTTCCGATGCCGGTAACCCTGCTGAGCTCGAAAGGGGATATTATTTGGTATAATGACCTTTTTCATGATATGCTCAAAGAAAATAAGATTCCTGAAATATTCGGCAAAAATTTTGATATAATAGCGCCTCAGATAAATATAGATGCCGACACCATATCCCAGAAACACGATATAACATTTTTGGGCAGACACTACAGCATTTTTATAATGCGTCAGGGCGGCGGCGCAAAAGACGATTTTTACTGTGTATACTGGATAGACATAACCGATAGCAGAAATGAACTTGTGCGTCTGCGCTCCGGCCGGCTTTGTATGGCGTATATACTGGTGGACAGCTATGATGAACTCCCTTCATCGGTAACTGAGTTTCAAAAATCAACATTCGTGACGCGTGTAGACGTCAAAGTACGTGCGTTTATCAAATCCATAGACGGTATACTTCAAAAACTGCATTCAGATAAATATCTCGTTTTATTTGAGCAGAAATATCTTCAGACACTTGAAAAAAATAAGTTCAAGCTCTTGACGGATGTAAGAGAAATTTCGGTCGAAGGATTTCACGCGACACTGTCTATAGGAGTGGGCTGCGGAACGGATTCCATACGAGATATCGAATCGTCAGCCCGTACAGCGCTTGATGTCGCGCTGTCCCGCGGCGGAGACCAGGCGGTAATATTGAACGGAGATAAGTATACGTTTTACGGCGGTAATAGTGACGGCGCGCAAAAACGTAAAAGAGTAAAAGTTCGTATTATTGCCGAAGCGCTGATGGCGCATGTTCAGAACTCGGAAAATGTATTGATAATGGGACATAAATTTGCAGATCTGGACTGTGTCGGATCTGCAATAGGAATAGCCAAGTGTGTGCAGAGTTTCGGCAAACAGCCGTATATCCTGTATAATCCGCATGAAAATCTGTCAAAAACCATGTACGCAGAGTTTATGCGGCTGCCTGAGTATGAAAATATATTTGTTGACGCTGCGCAGGCTCAGCGTCTTGTTACGGATAATTCACTGCTGATAATAACGGATACACATAATATCGAATATATAGAAAGCGAAAAACTGTATTCCGAGTTTAAACGTGTGGTGGTAATAGATCATCACAGAAAAACCGTACAGAACGCAATAGAGGGTGCTGTTATCAACTTCCATGAGCCGAACGCTTCGTCTTGCTGTGAGATGGTCAGCGAGCTGTGTGAGAGCATACCTCATCTTCGTTTGAACCGGCGAGAGGCCAATGCTCTTATGTCAGGCATATTTCTTGATACAAAAACTTTTACGGAACGTACGGGTGCACGCACATTCGAAGCCGCCGCGTATCTTAAAAAGCAGGGCGCAGATACGGCGGAGGTAAAGGAATTTTTCAAAAGCGATATCGAAAGCTATAAAAAACAAATAGATATAATAGCCGACGCTCAGGTTATAAATGAAAAATATGCGGTATCTGTCTGGAAGGACGCGCCGTTCAACGGTATAAAGCTGATAGCGGCAAAGGCCGCAGATGAAATGCTGAATCTTAATAATATAGAAAGCGCATATGTGATATACCCAGAGGGTCCGGATACTCATATATCCGCGCGAAGCGATCAGCATGGAAATGTGCAGCGCGATATGGAGAGACTGGGCGGCGGAGGTCACCGCGGCGCGGCAGGAGCTCAGCTGAAAAATGTAAGTGTAAATGCCGCATATGATATGCTGATAGATATTTTGAACAATCCGGAAAGCGAGGAGGAATAATATGAAAGTAGTATTGCTGGAAGATGTTAAAGGCAAGGGCAAAAAGGGCGACATTATAAATGTTTCTGACGGTTACGGACGGAATTATCTGATGGCAAGAGGACTTGCGGCGGAGCCTACCGCACAGCTGCAGAATGATTTTTCGGGTAAAAAAAGCGCGCAGCAGTACAAGATAGATATGGATACCGAGCGCGCAAATCAAAATGCAAAAGAACTTGAAGGCAAGACCTTTGAAATGAAGGTAAAAGGTTCAGACAGCGGCAAGCTTTTCGGCTCTGTTACAACAAAGGAAATATCAGAGCTGATAAAACAAAAAACCGGCATAGATATAGATAAAAAGAAATTAGATGCACAAGTAATAAAAACATTCGGCACCTATGCCGTGACTGTAAAACTGTATAAAGGTATTTCCGCTAAAGTCAATATAAATGTTGTAAAGGAAGACTGATATGGAACTTTCCGATATAAGAAGAGTACCGCACAGTGTTGAAGCAGAACAGTGCGTTATAGGCTCGGTTCTTATTGATCCCAACTGTATAAATCTAATCGCCGATAAACTCATGCCGCAGTGCTTTTATGTCGAAAAGTACGCAGGTATATATGAGATAATATATAATATGTTTCTTGACAATAAAAGTATTGACTTTATAACGGTACTTGAAGCTGTCAAGGCGGCAGGGATATTTGATGAAAATGAGGGCAAGCGTGTGCTGTTTGAAATGACACAGCTTGTTCCCAGTACAAAAAATATCGGTGAGTATGCAAAAATAATAATAGAAAAATACAGCCTGCGCAGATTGATCGACGCCTGCGACCAGATAACACGACAGTGTTATGAGCAGAGTGCAGACGCGTCGGAAATACTTGATATGGCAGAGACGCGCATATATGAGATAATGCAGTCCAAAACAAATACGACTTTAACACATATCAAATCTGCGATACTGCAGAGTTATGACAAAATACATAAGCTTGCCATGGATAAAAACGCATTTATCGGATTGCAGACCCATTACGGCGAAATAGATCAGATGCTGTCCGGACTGGGCAAAAGCGATCTGATACTCATAGCGGCGCGTCCGGGTGTAGGTAAGACCTCGTTTGCATTGAATATTGCTCAGAATATAGCACTTGATAAACCGCGCAAAACAATAGCAGTATTTTCGCTGGAGATGTCAAATGAGCAGCTGGCAAACAGGATGCTTTCTTCGCAGAGCGGAATAGATAATATGAAATTCAGAAACGGAGACATGTCGGATACGGATTGGACAAGTCTTGCTACGGCATCAGGCATACTCGCCAAAACAGACGTGTACTTTGACGATACGGCCGGCATTACGGTCGCACAAATGAAAGCCAAGCTCAGACGTCTGAAAAAGCTGGATCTTGTAATAATAGACTATCTACAGTTAATGTCCGGCGGCGGCAGGTATGACAACCGGTCGACCGAGGTGGGAGCTATATCCAGATCGCTTAAGATAATGGCAAAAGAGTTCGATGTACCGGTAATAACACTGTCTCAGCTTAACCGTGAAACGGAGAAAACAAAGTCCAAACCTCAGCTTTCGCATCTGCGGGAATCCGGCGCGATAGAACAGGACGCGGATGTTATAATGTTTTTATGGAAGCCGGAAGAGGATGAGGATAATCCGTCCAGTATCAGTGTTGTAAAATGCGATATAGCTAAAAACAGACATGGACCCACAGGATCTGTGGACCTTGCATGGAATCCCAATATAACCCGCTTTACAAACATATCTAAAATGTGATGATTTACGATAAAGTTAAAGAATATATAATAAAAAATAAGATGATAACTCCGCAAATGACGGTTATAGCCGCAGTATCCGGCGGGGCGGATTCGATATGTCTGCTGGATGTTTTGTATCATTTGCGCGAGGAGCTGAAGTTTACGCTTGAGTGTGCGCATTTCAACCATAATCTTCGTGGCAGTGAATCAGACGCAGATGAGCAGTTTGTTTTGCAGCACTGCAAAATTTACGGTATAACGGTTCATACATCAAGCGCAGATGTGAAAAAGCTTTGTGAGAAAGACAGTCTTGAGGATGCCGCAAGACGCGCAAGATACTCATTTTTTGAATCTTTGACAGAAAATAAAAATGCCGTTATTGCAACTGCTCATACGCTCAACGATAATGTTGAGACATTTTTCATCAATCTGCTGCGCGGCAGCGGAACAAGAGGACTTCAGGGTATTCCCGTCACACGAAAGGGTATAATAAGACCGATGCTTGATGTGACCAGACAGGAAATACTGGATCATCTCAAAGCTGCCGGACTTGATTATAAAACTGACAGCAGCAATTTTGACACATCTTATCTGAGAAATTTTATAAGGCTGGATATATTGCCGCGTTTAAGTGAAAGAGCGGAAATCAATCCATATCGTACTGTGTCGCGAGCGATAACGAATCTAAGAGCTGACAGCGAAGTCCTTGACAGTGCTGCTGAAGCAGCAGATACCAATGACGTGAACAAACTCAAAAATTTGCCGGATCCGCTGCTTTGGCGTGTAATAACAAAAAAACTTGAAAAAGAATTTGATATAATTCTTGACAGCACGCATTTCTATGCAGTAAAATCTCTTTTGTGTAAGAGTAAAGGTAAAGAACAGATCCGCGCCGATATTTTTGCTGTAAATGAACAGGGTACGCTTAAGTTTCTGAAACTGTCAGAAAAAGACCGGTCCGACGTTAAGTTGAAAATCGGAGAAAACCGTATCGGCGACCGCGTAATTTTAATCAATAATGTAAAAGAAATTTACAATCAATTAACAAATGCATATGTTGATTGTGATAAAATTAGTAATAATTTGTATTGCGGCTTTTGTAATGATGGCGACAGGTTCTATCCCTGCAAAAGGAATACGACATCTCATCTGAAAAAATTGCTTAAAACAGATAAGGTCTTACCGTCCAAACGCTTGGAAATGCTTGTTATACGAGATGAGGACGGAAACGTCGTGTTTGTGCAGGATTACGGCGCCGACAGGCGCTTTGCCGCAGATAAAAGCAGTAAAAAAATAATTTGTATTGAAATTATTTGATTATCGGGGGAGAATATATATGTTGGAAGACATCAAGTCGGTTCTGATAAGTCAGAGTGAACTTGACGCAAAGGTCAGTGAACTGGGCGCGCGTATTTCATCTGATTATGCCGAAAAAAACCTGCTTGTGCTGTCGGTTCTGAAAGGCGCATCGGTTTTTATGTCTGATCTTATACGTAAGATCACAATACCTATTCAGATAGATTTTATGGCTGCATCAAGCTATGGAAAAGGAACATCTACGACTGGAAGTGTAAAAATAATAAAGGATCTGGATATAGATGTGTCGGGGTTTGATATACTTATAGTTGAGGATATCCTGGACAGCGGCGTTACGTTATCAAAACTCATAAAAATATTGGAATCAAGAGGTCCCAAATCTGTAAATGTCTGCGCTCTGTTGTCCAAGCCTTCACGCCGAAAGGTTGAGGTGCCTGTCAAGTATGAGGGATTTATAGTCCCCGATGAGTTTGTTGTAGGCTATGGTTTGGACTATGCCGAGTATTACAGAAACCTGCCGTTTATCGGCGTTCTAAAAGAAGAAGTCTATTCTAAATAAATATTTGGCCAAACGGCTGAGAACGGAGAATGTTTTGAAAAACAGAAAGAGTATAGGCAGTTTTTTATATCTTGCAATTTTAATGTTTATAATAATCGGGATTTTCTTTGCCGCTTCAAACAGAAGCAAGCCGAAACCGATTTCATACGGCGAACTTGTAGACCTGTTTAAAAATGAACAGGTCGAAGAATTTGAGATGGTGGGAACGGAAGTGTCGTGTCTGCTTAAGGACGGCACTGTAGTAACGCATTCTATCGTATCGTTTCAGCTGTTTCAGTCTACGATTATAGAAAAATATGTGATTCCACAGCAGGAAGCCGGAATTATAACCTATTATAACTTCAAAGAGGGCTTTACGCTTCCGTGGTGGGCATCTTTTATACCATATCTGCTGATATTCGGAGCTTTGATATTTTTCTGGTGGTACACAACAAAACAGATGAACGGCAAGGCCGGGGGCGGATTCGGCAAAGCCAGAGTAAAGATGGGCTCGGATGAGAAAGATCATAAAACATTTGCGGATGTTGCGGGCGCAGACGAGGAGAAGGCTGAGCTTGAGGAAATAGTTGATTTTCTGAAGTCTCCGAGAAAATACCTTGAATTAGGCGCACGTATTCCCAAGGGCGTTTTGCTGGTCGGCCCTCCTGGAACAGGTAAGACGCTTATAGCAAAAGCCACTGCCGGCGAGGCAAAGGTACCGTTTTTCTCAATTTCCGGCTCGGATTTTGTAGAGCTGTATGTCGGTGTAGGCGCATCGCGTGTGCGTGATCTTTTTGATCAGGCCAAAAAGAACAGCCCGTGTATAGTGTTTATAGATGAAATCGATGCAGTCGGACGTCACCGCGGTGCCGGTATAGGCGGCGGTCATGATGAACGCGAGCATACTTTAAATCAGCTGCTTGTAGAAATGGATGGTTTCGGTACTCATTCCGGAATAATAGTAATGGCTGCTACCAACCGTGTAGATACACTGGATCCCGCATTGATGCGTGCCGGTCGTTTTGACAGACAGATATATATCGGTAAGCCGGATCAGAACGGGCGCGAGGAAATACTCAAGGTCCATGCCCGCGGAAAGACATTTGATCCTGATGTTGACTTCCATGATATAGCCAAAAGTACCGTTGGTTTCACAGGTGCTGATATAGAAAATCTGCTTAATGAGGCAGCGCTGCTTGCTGCCCGCAGAAACAAAAGCAGCATTTCAGATCAGGATATACAGGATTCCGTAATGAAGGTAATAGCAGGACCTGAAAAGAAATCGCGCAAGATAATAGAAAAAGAACGCAGACTGACAGCATATCACGAGGCAGGACATGCGGTGGTAAGTAAATTTCTGCCTACGGCTGATGAGGTCAGGGAAATTTCAATCATTCCGCGCGGTATGGCAGGCGGATATACAATGAGTCTGCCGAAAGAAGATCTGTCTTATTCTACAAAGAATATGATGTTCGAGGAGATCATATCTTTACTTGGCGGGCGTGTCAGTGAAAAGCTGAATCTCGATGATATATCAACAGGCGCCTCTAATGATATCCAGCGTGCAACAAGTATTGCAAGGGCAATGGTAACAAGATACGGAATGAGCGACAAGCTGGGACCGGTATTGTACGGCAGCGATTCAAGCGAAGTATTTTTAGGCTATGAACTTGGTAATAAAACTGATTATTCCGAGCATATAGCGGCGCAGATAGATGATGAGGTCAAGGCAATTATTGAAAGCGCTTATGAAAAAGCCGAGAAAATATTATCTGAGAATGCCGATAAGGTCAAAGCTATAGCAGAGAGGCTTCTTGAAAAAGAAAAAATCAGCGGAACAGAGTTCTACGCTATTATGGACGGCAAAGATCCTGATGACTTGGCTCATGCTGAAAATAATGTATCAGCTTTAAAAGATTCAGAGGACAAAGCCAATAATCCTTGCGGAGCAGACCCGTCTGCAGATATTGAAAATAAAAACACAGATAATACAGCCGCCGATGCGTCAGGCGCATCAGAAACTGATACAGTTGCGGATACGGAAGCTGACGCT
>CALXGU010000041.1 GCA_944387905.1 uncultured Clostridia bacterium | reverse complement strand
AGTACCTCGGTTTTATCAATTGCTTGGAACCGTAGCACCATCGGTGAAGAGGAAAGATTTTCGGGATTGTGGCACCAAGGGCAACGAAGATTGCAACCTTTAAAAAACACCGTTGTGCGAATTCCTTCGCCATCACCCGTTGAAAAATGTTGAATATTAGAAATATTTAATAGCATATCGGTTACCCTTGTTGAGTGCGATTAAGAATGTCTAACTGCACCGACTTTTCAAGCGTAACGTAAAATGCGGAAAATCCGGATACTCTTACCACCAAATTTTTATGTTTTTCGGGTTCTTCCATGGCTTTTTCTAAAACTTCACGTGAGGTTGCATTGATCTGTATTTCCTGACCGCCTTTTTTAAAATATGTTCGAATCAGTGCTTGAAGTTTGGGGCGATTTTGATTATTAAACATGGCCGGAGAATATTTTTGATTCACAACACTTCCGCAAGCAACCTTGGTATAATCCGGTTTTGAAAGGCTGTTGATGGTTGATGTTGGA
This sequence comes from uncultured Clostridia bacterium, assembly GCA_944387905.1. GTDB lineage: Bacteria > Bacillota > Clostridia > Oscillospirales > QAKW01 > RGIG9041. The sequence goes on along the minus strand of CALXGU010000041.1, from coordinate 9,725 downwards.
CCTTTTACATCTTTTCCGTATGTTGGTGAGGCAGCATCGGAAAGCGGTTCTCCTCGCTTTCTTCCGTCCGGTGTTGCGTTTATGCTTCTGCCTGCGGAAATATTACTCGTGTTTGCTGCTACCGCAATGTAGATTCCTCCCCCGTCACGTGTTTTATAGTTCTCAAAAAGTGCGCCTAAGTAATCGATAAACCAAACTGCATACTTATCAACAAAAACATCGTTATTGCCGTATTTAGGAGCAGCAAGTAAAGCTTCGCGTAGTTCCTCATATCCATCAAAATTACTGTTCAAGGCGTTTTTAATATCAATTAAAGTTGCTTTTTTATCTTTGAATACGATTTTTTCAATAGCAGCAAGAGAATCGGCCATGGTTCCAATTCCCATTACAGCGGCACCGTGAACTGATGGGTATTTACTGCCGCCATTATTGATATCCATACCTCTTCCAATGCAGTCATAACAAAAGCAGGATAAAAATGGCTCAGGTAAATAAGCTTGATTGATAGAGTTGTTTCGTTGATTAAAATGCGCACAGTATTCTGCTACACCGAAAGCGAGTTGCTTCTCAAATACTGTCATAAACTCCTGCATAGACTTTATGCTTTCTATATCACCTGTATCAAGTCCAACGCTACCATTGGTTTCACTTATACCATTATTAAAAACATAATCAAAATACCGCGGAGTATCAAAGCGTCCGTCAGACCAAGGCGGCTGCATACCTGTAATAAAATTTTCAATGCATCCTACCATTGAATAATTATAAATGTCCTCTTCTGCATAACCGTATTTTTTCAGTGCCGCAATGTTGATATCATCATTCATAAGCGCAGGATAACCCAAGCCTGTACCAATTGTTTTAAGGCATTCATCTAAAAATTCATCGGGGGTATTTTCTGTCAGCCTTAATGAAAGGTTGGGACCGGGAACATTGCAATTCCCGACAGCCTTTAAAATACAATAACTTAACGGATTGACTTCACACTCTCCGCCTTTGTTCTGTCCGCCTATGCAAATGTTGACAATATCATCCTGAAGTTTTATAAATACATTTTCAAGCAGTTCAACTACTTGTTCGTCTGTAATAATACCTTTTTCAATATCAGCTTGATAAAACGGATATAAATACTGATCCAACCGCCCAAGAGCCATGGCATAACGGCCTTCCATTAAAAATGCCGTATGGCAAAACCACACAAGTTGAAGCGCCTGTGCAAATGTTTGCGGTTTGACAGTAACAATTGCGTTGCAGTTTTTGATTATCCCATCAAGGCGTTCATTGCTATATGCCGAATCCTTTTTACATTCCTGAGCTGCAAGTGCATAGTTTTTTATCATTTGAGAAAAACCGCAAAGGGTATGCTTCATTGCCAACAAGGTTTCGCATTTTCCGCAATCGTCTTTATGGGCTTCAAGTGAAATGTCAATCTCATAGATAAGACCTGGCAAACCAACCTGCAAAATATGTTCGTAGTTTGGAGCATAATGGTCATTGTTGGTTATAAATGTTCTTTCGCCAAAGCGCTCGACTTCCTTTTTTGCATATTCAAGGGTTGCTGTATCTGCCGTTGCGTATAATGCTTTTCTGTTGCCGACGATTATTTCACTTTTAAAAATAACAGGGCGTGTCTCGGTAAACAACGCATAAATACCGTTAGCACGAAAAGCTGAAGGCTTTGCGGCAATGTCTTGCGCATAACCTAAATATCTGTAATAAAACGGGGCATACGTCCCAAATGTTTCATCACATATTTCATTATTTAGACATTCAAACAATTTCATAAAAACCTCCAAAATCAAAAGATTTCTTGGTAATATTATATTTCGAAATTGCATAATGTAAATAAACAAAATTTATAATCTTGACAAAATTAATATATAGTGCTATTTTTAATAAAGGGAGATGGAGAATATGAATTGCGTTGAAATCACATCGTTACCTGACATACTTTTTTCACATATTTATAAAGCAGATCGTTATCATAACAGTTTTTCTGTCAGAGAGAACTTTTTGGAGGTTTCCTATATTGCCGACGGTTCCTTTGATCTTGAAGTAGGAAGCGAAAAGTTTTATGCCAAAAAGGGAGATATTATTTGTCTTTTTCATAACAAAGACACCTTTATCCAGACCAATCAATTTCATTCCCATCATACCGTTGGCGTAAAGGTGAACTGGTTTTTTTCAAGTGATGAACACGGCTTGCATTTGCCAACCATTACACCCGCCAACACCGCAAATATTTGCCGACTAATAGATAACTTTATACATAATCAAATAATATATAAAGAATCGAAAATTTTGGGGGCCACTAAATTCCTTGAGTTGCTTTGTGCAATTGACAAATGCAACCGCAAAACCAAAAATGTAAATTTGCCGAGTGAATTTTTATATACTAAGCGGGCAAAAAGTTATATACAGAAAAATATTCATACTTGTATTACCCAAGTTTCCATAGCGGAGCATTTAGGAATCTCTTCGGAATATTTGTGTACGGTTTTTAAAAAAACAGAAGGCACAACAATAATGAAATATATCAACAAGCTTAAACTCGAAAATATAAAGGCGCTTATGGATAATACAAATCTGCATTTGTATGAAGCAGCTACTATATATGGCTATAATGACCCGAACTATGTTAGCCGATTGTATAAGCAACTATTTGGTTACAACATCACCGAAAAACCTCTAATCCATCCTGAAATTAAATAAAGTAAGCAGAGTGAAAATTCACTCCGCTTTTGTTATGTTTTGTCCAAATTAAAGCTCAAAAAAATCAGCGAAAGATCAGTGTTTATGCGGTTTTTTCGACTTTTGTCCTATTATACCACATTCCTCTATTCTTCTGACAATTCCCGTTGCTTTCATATATACGTTTCTCCTTAAATACAGTTGTGATGTTATTATCTGTATTTTAAGAAGATTTATACCATTGACTTGACTTTTTCATCAACAAATTTAATTTTTTTAAATGCCGCATAGAATTTTTGCGGTTTTTCCTGCATTTTTCATAAATATTGAGTCACGGCTGATTTTAAGCCGGAGCCTGATAACTCAGCACAGCAAAGTCTGAAATGGGTTATGATATCCTTTTATTGCAATGAGGCTGATCGAGTCGTATCACCTGCAAAAACAGCAGCACAGTCTCGCAAGAATGATCGCTATAAAAAGTCTGGCAAATCCTCCTGCCGGAGAGACAACTACACGTCTCTGATAGTATTGAGACTGCCCGATACTCAGCCTTTGCAAAAGAGCCTGATATTTTGCGTTTGACGGCTCGAGCCGCACAGCCATCTGTGCGTGCTGAAGTGCTGTAACCGCGTAGCCCGCCTGAGAAAAGGCCATGGCGCTCAGATAGTGCCAGCGCGCGCTGTGGTCCTGTATATTCTGAAGTATATACAGAGCTTGCTCATACATTCCGGACATAATATACGCCTCGGCGGAATCAAGCGGGGATGCAGAAGAACCGGACCCGCCCGCATACTGGCCTTGGTATCCGGCGCCGCTTCCCGCACCTTTTTTTATCATATCATACGCCTGATTGATTTCCCGCATTTTTCTCTGAGCGGTCTCATCGCCGGGGTTGAGATCGGGATGATATTTTTTCACCAGCTTTCGGTATGCCTTTGTTATTTCATCTTCCGAAGCGTCACGGGGAACACCCAGCACCTCATATGGATCTGTCATGCCTTTTACCTCTGAGTCGTTTTAAAAGTTCATATTTGAGCTGTATACCGCTGTAAATCACGTTATCGGTGATTTCCTTTGAGCGGTACAGCTCAAGTTTTTCATATTCCACAGCACAGCTGCCGTACACATTGCTGAGTATATCGTCAAGCTGAGACATTCTGAAACACACAAAAGGATTATAGCGCCTGTGCTTCAGATCGGATTTGAAATCGCACGCGGCGTCGGTAAGATAGATAGCTCTTCCAAGAGCGTATCCGAACCGGCCGGCTTTTTCGTTATATTCGAAAACCGACTGAAGAATCTGTCCGAATATATTTGCCGGTATATCCGGATTGGTCTGGCCCGCACGTTCCTCCAGTTCGAGTCTGTGCAGAGCATCGGATATCTTGCGGCTGAGCCGTGGATGTGCCGCGCTTGCCTTTTCATACGCACGTCTGTAAAAACGGCGCATGGCCGCCGCTCGATGCGATCTGTCATCCGATATATCATCTTCGAAATTGAGATAAGTCAAAATCACAGTGACGTCAGCGCAGTATCTTGCTGTATCACCGCAAACGCACGGCCGTTTTGACCCGAAATGATACGGGCATCTGTTCACATCACATACCGGCTGTTCACGCTCCAGAGCGGAAAGGATGATGAATAAGAAGGCCGGATCAAAGCTTAAGATCCATCTTGCACGCTCTCCGTACTGCCGCCGCAGCTGATGACAAAGTCCGCAGTAATACGACTTGTATTGTTTGATTGCGCTGTCAGACAGACATCTTAAATCAACATTTACATACCCGAACATTATTCCGTCCTCAGAGCCTCGACCGGATCGCGCTTTGCAGCAAAACCGGAAGGTATAAGCCCGGCTATATATGTGAGGAATATGCTTATAAGCACAAGTATTACTGCACCCAATACCGGCAGAGTAGCCGAAAGCGATGAAATGCCGGTCAGAGAATGCAGGATCGCATTTATCGGTATCAGCAGAAGTAATGTGACCGCTATTCCGATGATTCCGGCAGAGAAACCGACAATCGTTGTTTCGGCGTTGAAAACATGAGAAATATCTTTTTTAGACGCGCCTATCGAACGCAGGATACCGATTTCCTTTGTGCGCTCCAGAACGGAAATATAGGTTATTATACCTATCATGATCGACGATACGATAAGTGAGATCGCTACAAAGGCAATCAGCACATATGATATCGCATTGACAATAGTTGTCACTGAGCTCATAAGCACCGCGACCATATCGGTATAAGTGATTTTATCCTCCTCGGCAGCGGCATCATTGTACTGTTCTATCGTATCCGTTATAACCTCTTTCGCCTCAAAATCTTTCGGATATATATTGATGCCAGACGGCTTTTCGCGGTCAACATAACCCAAAAGGCTGAGATTGCCTTCATAAGTAGCCTGAGTCTGCATAAACGCGTTGCCATATTCCAAAAGCATTTGATCCGGCATATCGGCATAATGACTCATTTCCGGATCACTCGCTATAAAAGCTCGGATCTCATCAGCTGTATATTCCTTCTTCTCAAAAGAGATACCGGTAAACAGATCCACCGTTTCATTTTCCAGCTGAGCTTTTACGACTTGGCTGTCATTTACACTGTCTATCAGCCGGTCCATAAGCTCCTTTGTATAGCCTATCGTACCCTCCTGTGACGAAGCCTCGCTCTCATCAGTGGGTTTTACGATTCCGACTACCTTTAATTTTATCGCATTTGCCAGTCTGTCGGTTATAACAGCGTCAGAGCTCTCGCTTATAAGATTCTTTTGACTGTCATAACTATAATAGTCGGCATCTGTAAGAACGCTGAAGGTATAATCACACAGTTCCTCATAGGTATAGCTGCGTGTCTCAAGCTCAACCGTGTTGTCATCATCATTCAGATTGTTTTTCACATTATCCAGATATTCTTTAAGCTGATTGACATCGCGTATGCCAAGCGAATACAGGGTGTAATCGGACACCTGATTTTTATCGTTGACGATAAAAACGATTTCATCGCTGTTTTGCGGCAGCTTGCCGTAAAGCAGATCATAGCTCTCGGATATATATTAGCTGTCACCCACAAGCTCTGTCCACACAGATGACCCTGACACCGCCGAACCCATCATTTCCGACGCGCTTCCGGTATCCATGCCCATGGCATCGTAAAGCTCGTAAATATTCATGAGTCCTTTGGTATAAGTTCCGTCATCATTGTTGAGATAGACGTTCATGCCCGTTGAGTATGAATATTTTATGTCATAGCTGTTTTCTTTTATCTGTTCGTTAGATTCCAAAAACGTTTTAAAATCCTTAAGATTATTTGTGGTAACACCCGCGGTCATTGATTCCATCATCTGAACGACAATATCGTTTGAATAAATCGTGTTTTCCTGCTGTTCTGTATCGTGAGACGCGTTTGCGGAATTCATAAATGCAGACAGCATGGCAGAGGTATCCATAGTAGTTTCGCTCACTGTAATGGGATAACTCGCCATAGTATTTCTCTCTATCGAGTTTATATACGCATTGACACCGGTAGAAACCGACATGATAAGCGCGATGCCTATTATACCGATAGAGCCTGCAAAAGCGGTTAAAATTGTTCTCGCCTTTTTCGTAAGCAAGTTGTTTACAGAAAGGGAAAGCGCCGTCATAAAAGACATGGACGGTTTTTTCTTTCTGCCCGACTTTTTGTTCTGTTCAACAGCTCCGGCTTGCGCGGCCTGTTCATCTGTATACGGGTCGGTATCATCTGTTATTTTTCCGTCCAGCAGACGTATTATTCTTGTTGAATATCTGTCTGCGAGATCCGGATTGTGTGTAACCATTATGACAAGCCTGTCTTTTGCGACCTCCTTGAGTATCTCCATGATCTGAACCGAGGTCTCGGAATCAAGAGCACCCGTCGGCTCGTCAGCAAGAAGTATTTCGGGATTGTTTATAAGAGCGCGTGCTATAGCCACACGCTGCATTTGTCCGCCCGACATCTGATTGGGTTTCTTTTTCAGCTGATCTCCCAGCCCTACTTTTTCAAGCACCTCTTTAGCGCGTTTTCTGCGTTCATGCTTTGAAACTCCGGATAATGTGAGTGCCAGCTCAACATTTGACAGCACTGTCTGATGCGGTATAAGATTATAATTCTGAAACACAAAACCGACACGGCGATTACGATAATTATCCCAGTCACTGTCGCGAAACTGTTTTGTGGATTTACCGGCTATGATAAGATCGCCGTCTGTATAGCGGTCCAAGCCCCCTATGATATTGAGCATAGTCGTCTTTCCGCAGCCCGACTGACCGAGTATGGCTACAAATTCATTTTTACGAAATCTGACCGACACGCCCTTCAGAGCGACCACATTCTCATTGCCGGTCTTATATGTTTTTACAATATTTTTTAAATTTAACATTATACTTCTCCGTCATAGTTGTATCAACATTATAATACATATAATCGGAAAATCAAATAATTTTTTATAAATTAAAAATTTGTTAATAATTACAAATTTGCACTGCGTATTTTGTGAGAAATAACCATATACCGATTGTTGAACAATTCCGACTTTAATATTATAATTACAGTATGTACTATAATTCGCTTAATAAAAATCTAAAAAAACGGTTTGGCTGCAAAGTATATAAGCTTGCGCTAGACGGACATATGACCTGTCCCAACAGAGACGGGAAAATCGATACCCGAGGCTGTATATTCTGTCTGGGCGGCTCGGGCGAGTTTGCGCAGTCCGGCCTTGATACAGCAGAACAGATAGAAGCTGCAAAGCGGCTGGTATCAGGTAAAATACAAAGCGGCAGGTATATAGCTTATTTTCAGAACTATACCAATACATATGCCGACACTGAATACCTTGAGAAAATCTTTACTCAGGCAATAAGACACCCCGATATCGCAGCTCTGTCAGTCGCGACACGTCCGGACTGCCTTGAAGACAGCAAAATATCACTGCTTCAAAGACTGTCTGAAATAAAACCGGTGACGGTAGAGCTGGGACTGCAGACAATACATGAAAAGACCGCACGGTATATACGCCGCGGATATCCGCTTGAGGTATATGACAGCGCTGTCGACAGACTGAGACGGGCAGCGATCGAGGTCGTGACGCATGTCATTCTGTATCTTCCCGGAGAGACCGAACAAATGATGCTTGACACGATACGTCATGTCTGCCGCGGCGGAATAAACGGGATAAAGCTGCAGCTGCTGCATGTTCTTTGCGGAACTGATCTTGAAAAGGATTACCGTGACGGAAAATTCACTCTTCCGGATATGGATGAATACATATCGATGCTTGAAAAGTGCATAAGCATAATCCCTCCTGAAATCGTGATACACAGACTTACCGGCGACGGAGCAAAAAAATACCTGGTCGCCCCGCTGTGGAGCGCGGATAAAAAACGTGTGCTCAACAGTATAAACGCGGCATTTGAACGCGACGACATCGTTCAGGGCAGCAGTAATTAAGGTGTGTATGTTTTTTAATTGTTGAAAAGAAAGTATATTTGTGATATTATCATAAAAAATAAAAAAAGAGGTATAACAATGCAATACACTATATCCAATCTGCTTAAAAATGACAGAGCGGAGTGCGAGTGCAAAAAGCGTCATTTTGCCGGAGTAAGCGACGTTATAATAGAATCCGGTGCGGTCAAAAGACTTCCTGAGCTCATAAAAAAATACGGCGGCACCAAGGCGTTTGTGCTTGCGGACAAAAACACTATAAAAGCAGGGGCATCTGCGGCAGAACAGCTCAAGCTGGCAGGTATAGAGCATACGATATACTGTTATAATGCGCAGCCGCTGGAGCCGGACGAATGGGCAGTCGGATCTGCCGTCATGCATTACGACCTGTCCTGCGATATAATCGTAGGCATCGGCTCAGGCGTAATAAACGATATCGGAAAGATACTCGCCGCGCAGACCGGACATAATTATATAATAGTCGCCACCGCTCCGTCTATGGACGGCTACGCATCAGGCACATCTTCCATGGCAAGAGACGGGCTGAAGGTCTCACTGCCATCAAAATGCCCGGACGCTGTATGTGCTGATCTGGACATTCTCTGCAGTGCGCCGATGCGCATGCTCTGCGCAGGCGTGGGAGATATGATAGCAAAATATATAAGCATCTGCGAATGGCGGCTGGCACATGTGATAGTAGGTGAATACTACTGTGAAAAAGTAGCCGATATCATAAGACAGGCACTTGACAGGTGCGTAAAATCAGCGCCCGGGCTTACAAGACGCGAGCCTGAAGCAGTAAAGGCGGTTATGGAGGGAATGGTGATATCCGGGATAGCGGCAAACTACGCAGGCATATCCCGCCCCGCGTCGGGTGTTGAACACTATTTTTCACATGTGTGGGATATGCGGGCGCTGGAATTCCATACTCCGGCCGATCTTCACGGCATACAGTGCGCTGCGGCGACTCTGCTGTCGCTCAAAGCATATAAATACGTAAGACAGCTCAGACCCGACCGTCAAAAGGCGCTTGAATATGTGAAAAACTTCTCATTTGAAAATTACTGTCAGTTTTTGCGTGAAAATATGGGCGCAGGCGCTCAGAGCATGATAGACGGTGAGTATAAAGAACATAAATACGATGCTGAAAAGCACAAAAAGCGGCTTGATATAATAATAGACAACTGGGATCTCATATGCAGCATTATAGACCAGGAGCTGCCGGAATATGACAGCGTGAAAGACCTGCTCATATCTATCGGCGCGCCGGTGGAACCGCAGGAATTCGGAATCAGCCGGCAGGAAATACAAAACGCATTCGTAATAACAAAAGATATACGTGATAAATATGTGGTTTCACGGCTGCTGTGGGATCTGGGAGAGATAGACAACGCAAAGCAAATCTTCTGATAAGGAGAATGATATGAAAAAATATATCCTTGCTCTTGATGAAGGCACCACAAGCGCCCGTACTATTATTTTCGACAGATACGGCAGCATAGTATCAAGCGCCCAGCATGAATTCAGACAGATCTACCCGAAACCCGGGTATGTAGAACAGGACGC
>CALXGU010000040.1 GCA_944387905.1 uncultured Clostridia bacterium | reverse complement strand
TTATAACATCACGGATATTGCGGCATTGAACAGATCATAAACCGTAGGCCTGTTTTTAAGATGCCCAGGGAAGATGCCAAAATGTTTTGACAGATTATGTTGATAATCCAAATCCACTGCTGATTTTTGCTGTATTTTTAATCTTCAGTATTAGGTCTGCAATGGCACGCGCCCGGTCTGACGTCGAATACGGTGACTTTCAGCAATTAAAGTGATTAAAGCTTGAATGCGGGTCGGATATTCAGAAGTGAATTTTTTGCAAAGGCGGTAAAATTTAATAAGTGGTCACCGGAGGACAAAGTGCCGCAGCACTGGGGGATCGTAAGTATATGCTTACAGGCCGCATGTCGGATAAGGTGTCGGGTGCGCTCGGTTATTACATGGTAATAGCCGGGCAGTTTTTATTTTAAGGGAGGTTTTAACATGAAAAATACAAAAGTTGATTTAGTTGAGCTCACAGATGATGATCGTGAACAATTTATTCTTGATAATCAATACGCATTTAAATACGGTGCTATGGAAGAGTTTGGAATGCGGGATAATAGTATTGATAAAGACGGAGAGATCATCTCACGGAAAACGATCGAAGAGAGTATAGATGCACAAGGCGCTAAGGCGTACAGAATAATGGTTGACGGCAGAAAGGCAGGCGGAGTCGTTTTAAATATCAATGAAGATACCCGCTGTAATGAACTTGAATTGCTGTTTGTCTCACCGCAGGAACACGGCAGGGGAATAGGATATGCGGCATGGCAGGCGGTTGAGCGGTTATACCCTCAAACAGATGTATGGGAGACTTTTACTCCGTATTTTGAAAAAAGAAATATTCACTTTTATATGAACAAATGCGGATTTTCGGCGGTAGAGTTCTACAATCAATTTCATATAATGCCAAATGAAAAAGACGGAGAAGATGAGGAAGGCCCGTCAGAAATGTTCCGGCTGGTTAAGATAATGAATAAAAATTGACAGCGTGTAAGGTGCAGATATAGCAGATTATTGCAGAAGTAAATTTAAAGCCCCGGAGGCGATTGACTAAACATTATTTATATTGTATAATCGCAGTATGTGAAATTTAAAAGGTTTTATATTTTAAAGGTACATAAACATGGATAATAAAGATTACGGCAAACGTTTTCATTATGATAAAACTTTTTTTGAAGATCCAAAAAAACTCGGACGGATAAGTCTTGTACAGACCGGGGAATTATATGTGGAACCCACATATATAATAGAAAAACATTGCCAGATATGCAGTGAGATCAGTTATATAATCTCCGGCTCAGGTATCTTTGAACATAACGGAAAGAGTATGAAAGTCTCCTGCGGTGATATTGTAGTAACTCCAGCGACAGGTTATCACAGTATCAGGGCATCAGAAAACGAAGCGCTTTTTTACTCATACTGCGGATTTGATTTTAATGACGGTGTTAAAGATATTCCGGAAGCAATACTGGATTTTTACAGACAAACCAACCAGATATGCCGTCGGGATAATACCGGGATATACGAATATTACAGAAAATGCACCGATGAATATTATAATGAAACTGAAGAAAGCCGGATATTGATTGAGTCAAATATGATGCAGATAATTATCGGTGCATACAGACTTTTTTGTGCATGTTCAAGCAGTAAGACTTACAGCAATAAATGCGGTAATTCCGGGGAGTTGGTTTATCGAATCATAAAATATATCGATAAAAACATATGCGGAAAACTGACAGTTTTGGGTATTTCGCAGGAGTTGGGGTACAGTCCGTATTATATATCTCATATTTTCAAGGAAAAAATGGGAATAACGCTTAAGGAGTATATCGGAGACAGAAAAACCGACAAAGCAAAGCAGCTGCTCAAGCTGAACAGTTTTTCGGTATCTGCAGTTGCAAAACAGCTTGATTATGAGAATACTCAGGCGTTCAGCCGTGCTTTTTACAGAAGTACCGGCAAAAACCCTTCGGATTATCTGAAACAGGAACACAAATAGAGCAACATCCTATCATATTTTCCATTTATCGGGTAAAAAACATATTGTTAATATACGTTGCTTGCAGCAACGGAAGATTGCGGATACAATGACGGTAACTACTGAAGGAAAGGGAGTTGTTACTGATGCTGAGTAAAAATATCAAAACTATCAGAAAAATGAAGGGTCTTTCGCAGGAGGAGCTTGCCGTCAAGCTTAATGTGGTACGTCAGACTGTCTCAAAATGGGAGAATGGATTGTCCGTGCCTGATTCCGATATGCTCATATGTATTTCGCAGCAACTTGAAACACCTGTTTGCGAGCTTCTCGGCGAAACTGTGAGTGAGTCTGAGGCTGATGATTTAAAAAAGCTGGGACAAAAACTTGAACTTATAAATTTGCAGCTTGCCCGTAAAAAAGCCGCCGCAAAAAAAGTTGCGCATTGGTTTTTTATCATATTGTTTGCTGTCACTTTAACGGCCTGCTGTGTTTTGATAGTACTGAACAGTCCGTATCTGGGCTGGGATTTCAGCGACGCTGAAACTGCTGTTATGGGCACGGCATTTCATGCTTTTGAATGGCTGTATATAAGGCTGGCTCCGGCTATAGTCATATTAACGAGCATAGGTATTTTTCTCACCCGGTCAAAAAGATAATAAATCGCACTGTTTTAGCCGCTGCCAAAACAGTGCGATTTATTGTGTTGTCAAATATACCGAGGATTTACAATTCAACCCATTTTCCGGGCTTTAGCATGCTTTTAATGCAAGTCTCCCGAACGGCCATAATGGTTATTGTTTCAAGACTGCTGACGGGTGCGGTCTTTGTTCTGAAAAATTCTATTAGTGCGTCAATAAAATTTTCAAAGTAAGAGTCGTTTGCGACTGCAGTGATATTTCTGTCTGAATAGTCAAAGTGTATACAAAAATCAACTTTGCCTTTCAGCATATTTACAAAAGCAGTTCTTTGGTCGGCAAATTTTATAACGAATGCATCATTTTCACCGTCACCGACGTACATTACCTTTCGGATATCTGTTCCCATCATCATCACTATCGGTTCTAACTGATGTACGATATAGTTATCGATCTTGCCTCCGCCTATGCTGATCATCGATTTAATTCCGTTTTTTTCAATTTTCGCATACTCGGATGAAAATCTTAAAGCGGATGACGAAAAGCATGGCGAGTCACAGCGGCGGGCTATTTCAAATAGTTTTTCCGCTGTAATACGGTCATTGGCAAATGTTTTGTCTATGTATATACATTTTCCTGTTTTAAGAGCCTGTTCAGCCAGCTGATAATGCATCTCACAGTTGTCAGGAGAAAGTATCATTATAGCGTCGCTTTTGTCAATAAGTTCTTCAATGGAATCCAAAAGTTCAATGTTGTATTTATCAGACCATTCTTTGTTTGTCAAAGCTCCGTTTCGTTGAGAGTCCATGACAGCATATGCATATTTTACTTGGAACTCACCGTTGCTGTGTTGTTTTATCCATTCGGGGTAATGATTAGCGTGCCATTCGTCTAAATAATAGTCAATAAAACCTACTGTTTTCATAATAATACTTCTTTATGCATGTTTGCAGAATCATAGAGAGCTTGCATGAGTTTTGATGTTTTAATATTGATATCGATTGCGGACGGCAGTTTTTTACGGTCGTTTACACATTCTACGAACGCGTTTATTTCATTTTCAAAATGATCTGTTTGGGAATAACTGAATTCTGTTTTGGTCAGCATACCATTTTCAGTGCTGTAAAGAATAAAGCTTTTTCCATAAAACAGGCGTATACCGCCTTTGTCGCCCATAAAGTCGATAAACATTTCATTTTCGCCTATATTTTGAGCCCATGCGCCGTTTAAAGTGATTATCGGGCCTTCTGTGCGGATAATGCCTGTGATGCCCTCTTCCACGTCATAAGTACCGCTGTAATCAGGTGGACCTGCCCACATGTTAACATAAGCGTAATCCTGCATATTTTTTGCGAGCTTAGAAAAGGTTTCGGCCGAAGCAGTTTTGGGTGAAGGATCTCCGCAGCAGTACATGACGATATCAAGGAAATGTACGCCCCAGTCAATGAGTACACCTCCGCCTGCGACTTTTTTGGTAGTAAATGCACCGCCCAGGCCGGGTATAGAGCGGTGTGAACGGAAGCTGACATATACCTGATATATTTCTCCGAGTTTGCCGCTGTCTATCAGCTGTTTGATTTTGTTTACACCGTTATTGAAACGATTTACAACGCCGATATTGAGTATTCTGCCTGTCTCTTTCTGAGCATTGAGCATAGTAAGCGCTTCTTCATATGTACGCGCGGCTGGTTTTTCGCAAAGTACATCTTTTCCGGCTTTCAGAAAATCGATAGATATCTGTGCGTGAGCATAATTCGGAGTACATACGGAAACGGCATCTATATCGCTGTCGTTAAGTATTTCATGGTAATCATATACGGCTTTACCGCAGCCGTATTTTTTTACCGCGGCATCTGCTCTTTCCGGAATTATGTCGCAAAACCATTTGATTTCGACATTTTTGTTTTTGATATAAGCAGGTATATGCGCACTGTTGGCGATAGTACCGCAGCCTATAACAGCCACTTTAAGTTTTGACATTGTTCTTATTCCTTTCTATAATCTTATAAAAAGTATATCCGTTTGATAACAATAAATCAATGTCATTAATTGCTGTATTGACATTCATATTTTGCTCTTTGATTTGTTTAAAAATAAACAGTCCGTTGAACTGACGGACTGTTTTATAGTATTTCTAAAAGATATCATACTTCTGTTGCAGAAGAAAATGTTTAAAATAAAAAACTGAATCAAGGCAATAAAGCTATTGAATATAGAAGTTATTACCATAAAAGTTGATGTCAATCAGCCTGCGTACCGCCTGCCGGGGTCTGGGTGCTGCCCTGGTCACCGCCTGCCGGGGTCTGGGTGCTGCCCTGGTCACCGCCTGCCGGGGTCTGGGTGCTGCCTTGGTCGCCGCCTGCCGGGGTCTGGGTGCTGCCCTGGTCACTGCCTGCCGGGGTCTGGGTGCTGCCTTGGTCACTGCCTGCCGTGTCCTGAATGCTGTTTTGCGAAGGCTGAACCAGCGGTAAGTTAAGCGTAAGAGGATTATTTATTATACCGTTTTCAAATGACGTGCGCAGCTTAAGATGAATTTCCGTAAAATTAGTTGCTGAATCAGGAAAAGTTATATCAAAACTTTCCCAGCCGTTTTTAGCAAGGACTTTTTTTTCTGCTATTCCGGCTGAACAAATAGTGCTGTTTTCTGCTTCAACCAATATCTGATATTGAAAATTAATAGAATCAGAATCAGGACTGGCTATTTTAATCGAAACAGGCTTTGTACCTGCCGGTAAGGAAATAGTGTCGTCAAATCCCAAAATACCGTCGGGGAAATTTGAAGTGCTGTCCCATAATACAGTATCATTTTCGTCCAGGATCTGAACTTCAGCGGAAAATGTTCCAACGGTAATAGAATTAGAATTATTGGTGATACTGTCTTGATACCAAGCATATACAGTTACGGAATAACATACAACAGCAATAGCTAACGCTACAAAAACCATAATGATTTTATGCATTATTTTACCGGAATTGTTATCATATAAATTGTCAGTCTGTTGTAACATCAAGCCTCACCTCCGGGATCAGTAAATCTTGTTACAGTAACGTTGTCGTTGGATTTTTCACTATCAATATTTTTAAGCTGAGCTTTTAACTGCTCTAATTCTTCTTTGATTTTCAGAGCTTCTTGTCTTTCAGCTTCGATACTGGCTTTTTGCATATCCAGTTCGGACTGTTGTTCAAGTCTGTACTGGTGTACCAGCTTTAAAAATTTCAGAGCCTGAATAATAATCAGGATCAGAAACGGAATTAGTATCAAAGTAACATATCCGGCGGGAGATCTGAGAAATTCAAAAAAGTAGCCCATCTTTGGCAGTCTGAATACATATTTTCCTATTACATTGGAATACGGAACAGGATAAGAGTCATCAGAATTTGTGGTAGTACCGTAAGTGATAAAAGCGGGTTCATCGTTGTATTGAGTGATTTCACGTATTTTGTGCGTTACGACTGCACCGTAATTTGACGGATCAATAGATTTGAAGGTGATAATATCACCCGGCTCAAGAGTCTGCGGATCAACCGTCTTACTGACGGTTAGATCACCTACAGAAAAAGTATCTTTCATAGAATCTGATAAAACAATATACGGTCTGTATCCGAAAAGACCTGAATCTTTACCGACAGTGTTAACAGATATAATCGTAAATATCATAATACAGACAGAAAAAATCAAAATAATGGTCGTGATAACTTTCCCTGCTATATCAATATATTTTTTCATTTATTGATTCACACTCCCTTCTCTGTTACGGGTGCAGAAAAACGGGAAATATTCCTGTTTTTTTGTACCCGGCCATACTCATATGGCAATATTGAGTACGAAAAAATATTTACAGGGTTTTGACAATATCGTCCCGAAAATGGGACGATATTGTCAATTAGATATAAATCAATTTTCAGAATCAACGGTATAATAATAGTATACTGTTCCGCTCTCATCATCAACCCAATGTCTTGGAGAATCATAGCGTTTGCAGCTTGTCATTTCACATACAACACCCTGGTTTACAGTGTATCCGTCAGCAAGACTATTATTTATCTTAGTGCCGACATTATACCAAGTGCCGCCTGTGACGCTGACAGGAGCAGTATTATAAAACACTTCGTCTATAGTTGTGTTGTCGCAGAAAGTTTTGCCGTTTGCATCCATATACGGGCAGTCAAAGAAACCGCCTGTAACGCTCTTTATACCACCGTCTTTGTTATAATCGCGGAAAGCGACAGAAGAGCCCTGGAAGCGACCGCCTGAAATCAGATTTACAATTGCAGTACTGCAGTTGTAAAGACCGCATGAGCCTACAGGTGAGGAGCCATAAGTTTCAGGATGTCCGTTATAGTTACCGCCCGATATTTCATCGATAACGCCGTTGGTTGTCACATAGACGTCACCCTGCCATGATCCTGTACCGTTGATGATGGCATCGGAAGTTTTTGAGGTGATATCACAGTTAAGGGTACCTATATTTGCACGGTTATCAAGACCATAACCGCTGTCCGCGATAATGCTGCCGTTGGTAAGGCTTACGATCGTGCCGAGATTTCTGATACCTCTGCCGCTTATTGTGTGCTCACCCAAGTCTATAGTGACTGATACGCCCTGCGGAACTACAGCAACGCTTGAAAGAGTGATGTCGCTACCAAGTGTTACGACACCGCTGCTCTGGAGAGCTTTAACAAACTCATCAGCGGTGGTTACAGAAGAAATTCTTGTGAAAACGATAGTATACGGACTGAATTCAGCAGCCTTGAAGCTTACATAGCCTGTTACCTGGTCATATGCAAAATCATCATCCTGCGCAGTCAGCTCTCTGTCATAATGATACATTTTTACATTAACAAGATCTTTTCCGATAAAGAATGAAACGGTTACTCTGTCATCACCGGTGAGATTTTCTTTTATACCATCGATTGTGATATCATAAGTTACCGAGCTTTGATCGGGATCTACAGGGATATTACCGGGTTTTTGTGTTTCTACTATGTTGAGAGTTAATTTGTCAACACCGTCTTCAACAGCGGAAGCGGGAACTGAAAATGTTGCACTTCCGTCAACGCTTGTGATTAATGTATCCTCGCCTGAAGGTGCTACAGGAACTACTACTTTGCCTGTTTTTATAACTCCCCAAGAGGGGTTATCGGGATTACCGTCGGCGTTTTGGTCGTAGTTGCTGTTTCCGAATCCGTCCGTTTCGGAAGTTGCCTGTACAGCACGCAGCTCAACATCAAATGTTGCCGAAGCGCCCTGGAATATGTTGCCGGCAGTTTCTTTCATCTTTATGACGATATTGATATCGTTGCTGCTGTTTCCTGAGGCAAGCATAGCACTGTCGATAACTAAGCCTGCTGAGAATTGAGCAAGAGTGCCTACCGGTGTGTCTGTATCTGTCGGAGCGCGGTATGAATCCAAAAGATACACATCAAGGACCTCGGCGATATTGCCGGTAGCTGAAGCGGGACCGCCGTTTTGTGCGCCGGTAGCTGTAACAATATCTCTTACAGCCAGCTCATATTTAAGAGAAAGGCTTCCTGTGTTGCGGACCTGAAGAGTAGCGCCGTTTGAATATCCCGGCTCCCAAAGTCCGTCACTGAATACCGGAGTCTGAGAGTCCGATATATTTGTGTATTCAGAGTCAGAAGGCAGAGCCTCGTCGATTTGAGTCTGAGACAGAGTATCTGTTTTCTGCCACAGTTCAACACTGAGGTTTCCGGACTGAATCTTATTGCCTTGGTTGACAACACTGTCTGTAAACCACGCAAATGTTGTGCTTATCAGCAAGACGGCACTGACGGCAAGTGAGACCGCGCTTGTGATAAGTGATTTTTTTGTGCTTGACATGCTTGACATTATTTTTCCTCCTTTATTATATAAAATTTAATAATAATGCAAAATCAATATAGCTGTTTTATCAGATGATCAGTTAATAATAAGTTGAAAAAAACCATCATAAAGAGATCAAATGTTTAACAGCACTGTATATGTAGAAAAATCTGCAGACAATTCAAAAATTACTCAAATACTTTTTGCGGATTGTTTTTTACCTGTATTGCGTCAGCAGTAATATCAAAGGTGATCTCTTGGAGCTGATAATTGTTATCGGCCTGTTCGGACATTGTCACGACGGCTTTAAGGGTATGAGTTTGTCCGACTTCAAGAGATCTGTCTCCTATACATGGAGTATTTTTGTTAAGGTCTTTGGCTGCACCGCTGTAAAGAAGTTTATCGTTGTCGTAAATTTTGAATTCTAGTACTTCCTGCAGAGGACCTGCGACATTTTCCAGATAAATTCTGTAGTAGACGTCCGCCGTGCCGGTATTTTGGATTGTGAAGCTTTTTTCGGTTGAAATTCCCGGAGCTAAATTAATGTCCGAGCCGTCAAAAACGGTTTTACCGCCGTTGAGCTCTATTTCTATACGGCCGGTCTCAAACAAATTTCCGTCTACCGAAACAAGCGACAGAACCAGCGCGTATGTGGTGACTATCAGCATGAGAGAAAGGATCGAAATTATCAGAATATGTCCGTAGGCTTTCTTTTTTGTTATAGTTGATTTACTCACGGTTTTTCTCCTCCTTTCGATGATTCAAGAGCAGAAGGAGTATTATTGCTGCAGAACAGATCAGTATAATAATCCAAAGTATTATATTTATGTTATCGCCGGTATCAGGAGCGGCCAGACTTTCATCATCAGCGGACCAAACAAAGTCTGCTGCCAGAGTCGAGGCCTGGTATTCATTGCCGGCAGAAGTATCCAAATACACATCGATCTGATAATAAATAGTTGTTTGCCCCGCGTCGTTTTTTGACACCGGAACGGAAAGCTACTGTTTGTCCGCCTGAGCAAACGTTCCGTCGAACAGAACAGCTGACGTTTCAGGGAGTGTCACTTTTATTTTCAGTGCGTCGGCAAGCTGTTTTGTCTGATCTGTGATTTGGGCTTCAAATATTAGATCAAAATCCAAATCATGTGTAGCTTTTATACAGAAATACTTTGTAACACTGTCACCCGGCAGCATATTTGTAACATTGAATACCTCGTTGTCTTCGGGCTTGCCTTTATACAATTCAAGTACGGTAGCTTTCGGTTTTTCTGTATCAGACTCGGACGTATTGGCGTTATTTTGATCACCTGAGCCTGAAGAAGGGTGATTGTCTGAGCCGGACTGCTGGCTGTCGGAATCGGTCTGTTGGTTGTCGTTGCCTGAGACAGAATCGGAATTGTCATCTGTGTCCGTACCGGGATCTGTCTGTTGATCTTGATCGCTGTCACCGATAAGATTATCTTCGATAGTAACGGTTGCACTGGAAGAATCAAAAAAGTTAAGATAAATGTATCTTGCTGCAAGGGCGCCGATACTTATTATAAGCAGAGCCGCCAAAACGATTATAACAATAATCTGAGGCGACAGTTTCTTCTTTCTGATATTTGTCGAATTGGGTTCTTCTATATTATTCAAAACATCTACCCCCTTTAACGATTTGGGAAGAAAAACTATTTTTGGATATAATCACATTATTTTATTTATCTTAACATATTTTTATATGTTTTGCAAGCCAATTTTAATTTTTACATAATAGAATATATCTGCTATATTTATAAATTAATATATAATTATAATTATATAAGACTGCATAAAACTGCGCGAAATTTTAAAAAATGGCAAGACAGATTGTAATAATCTGTCTTGCCATTGATGCCGGTTGATA
>CALXGU010000039.1 GCA_944387905.1 uncultured Clostridia bacterium | reverse complement strand
CCGCGGTGAGAGAAACAGGCAGTTTATTTTTCTCCTGATACCAGCCTTCGCCCGCTACGCAGATGAGTAGTTGACCTCCGTCGCTCTTGGCATGATGAATATGCCAGTTATTTCTGCAGCCCGGTTCAAAGGTTACATTAGCGAGGAAAGCAGCTGTTTCCTGCGGGTTTGTCAGCGGATTCAAAAAAGACTGTCCTACAAAATATTGCGCGAATGCTTCGTTGGGCTTGCCCATTCCGAAAGCGTTGATTTCTGCGAATTTCCATTTATCCGACACTTTCATTGCTTTAATCTCCTTCCTTTATTAAATTCCGTTACTGTTCAGCCAATCGGTAACATCACTCGAAAGCTCCAAGCCACCTGAATAGTGAATGGAAAGAGCTTCACCCATTGTAGCGTCCGGCGCAAGTTTGGCAATAGCCGTCAAGCTCTGCCCGAAGCGACCGCCGCCGTGAGAGCAGAACGGAAGTATTGTCTTGCCCGAAAAATCGTATTCTTCAAGGAAAGAAGCAATCGGCATAGGAATAGAAGCCCACCAGTTGGGATAGCCAATCATAACGGTATCGTATTCGTCCATATTATCTATATGACTTGCAAGTTCCGGACGAGCCTGTGCGTTCTGATCTCGCTGTGCTTCGTCCAAAACGGTGTTGTAATCACTTGAATATGGATTTACCAATGTGATTTCAAACAGGTCTGCTCCTGTCTGACGCTGGATTTCTTCGGCAACGCCTTTTGTATTGCCGCCCCACGAGAAATACGCAATCAGTATTTTTTTGTTTTCGGAATTGCCTGTATGCTGTGCCCCTGTACCAGACACGCTGCCTGCACCGGGAGTTGCATTTAATACCAAGCGAATACCGAGATTAAAGCTGCCTTTGTTCTGTTCCAACGTAGCACGATAAGCAGAACGCATATTTTTTGCAAAATCATTCCAGCCGCCGCCACGATAGACCCGCAGAGTGCCGGAGGTAGGACCGGCGGGGTCGGTTTGCTCATCGGTGGGATATTCACCGTAATAATCCCATACCCATTCGCTTACATTGCCGTGCATATTGTAAAGCCCGTAAGGATTTTCGGAAAAGCTGTCTACCGACATGGTGGTTTCTCTGTATTCACCGGGTTTTACTTCCAAATTACCTTGTGAAAAATAGTTATCCTCTATTTCATAAGGGTAATGACCGTAATAGTTTGCGTCCTCGGCACTTGGAGAGTTTTCCATATAAAACGGTGTGGTCGTTCCGGCTCGGCAGGCATATTCCCATTCAGCTTCGGTGGGCAGACGGTAGCCATTAGCGCTTCTATCCCAAGAAACATTCTGACCGTCGATTGTATAGACCGGGGTTAGGCCGTCTTTTTCGCTTCGGGCATTGCAATAAGCTACTGCATCGAGCCAAGAGATATTTTCAAGCGGCAGATTATCTCCTTTGAAATAGCTGGGATTATTGCCAGCGATTTCTTCATATTCTTTTTGCGTCAGTTCGTATTTGCTCATATAGAAATCGCTGACTGTAACCGTGTGCTGTGTTTCATCAGCACTTCGCCACGCCTCGGATTCGGGGCTGCCCATTTGGAATGTGCCGCCCTTAATCAGAACAAAATTATCGGACATATTATTATCTGTTACCTCCAAAGAGGAACTTTGCGTAGGTTCGGTTTTGCTATCATTGTTGTCATCTTCTGTCTGACTGCAAGCTGCCAGACAGAAAATGAGGGAAAGCGATAACAGCAGAGATACAAATTTTCTCATAAAATGTCCTCCTATTTCGCAAGCCCTATGTCATTTAACCACTCGCTGACTGCATTATCGGGATTTGACGATGAACCGCTGCCGATATGAAGTCCCTCCGTTACTGTGGCGTTCGGTTCAAGGGATTTTACTTCATTTACGGTTCCCGAAAGGCCGCTGCCGCCGCTGGTGCAGAACAGCGCAACCGTTTTGCCTGATAGGTCGTAAGTATCAAAAAATGTATAGAGAATCATCGGCATATCGCCCCACCAGTTGGGAAAACCCACATAGATTACATCGTACTGCTCAATGTTTTCGATGCTGCCCAATATTTCAGGACGGGTATTGTTTCGCTGTTCCTCCTGTGCCAAGTCCACAACGGTATCATAATCATCGCTGTAGGGCGTGGCCGGTATGATCTCAAAAATATCCGAACCAGTCTGGCTTTTAACAGACTTTGCAACATTTTCGGTATTGCCCGACCAAGAGAAATAAACGACTAATGATTTAACGTCTGTTTCAGTAGGTGCAGAATCGTCATTCGCTTTATCTGATTCTTCGTCATGTACAGTGTTTTGCGTGTCTGACTGCTGCTGTGCAGGGGGAGAGTCGTCATGATTAGTACTGTTACTGCACGCCGCAAAGGTAAACAGCAAAGCCAAAACCATAATCAGTGAACATAATTTTTTCATTTTGATATTCTCCTTTTCGCATTACTATTGCTCTGCATTTTCATTTCAAATCTCAAATAGTCCAGACTATCTAATTGCCGTTGCTTAAAATGGATTTCATCAAGCGTTCCGTATCTTTTTGCCTCTAACATTTTTATTCTTTTTGCATCGGTGGACGCTCCCTTGATAAGTAAACGCATATATTTTTCTATTTCATCATTGGTAAAACCAATATCATGAAGCGTCATAATGGTACTGAGCCGTTCAATATCGCTTTCATCGTAATGCCATGAACCCATAACTTTTTTGACTTCTCCGCAAAGTCCCCAGCTTTCATATTCCTGCAGGATTTTAATGGGGATTTTATATCGTTTACTCGCTTCGTTGATTGTCATTTCCAACTTCCTTTCCGATAGGAATAAAAATAAAGGTGCTCCGTCCAGGAACACCTTTATTATAAATCCGACTGTATGAAATGTCTAACGCTTATATTCTATCACCAGAAATGCCTTTTGAGTATTGGCGTGCAAAATCTATAAAGGCGGAAGTTGTGGCAGAAAATATCTGTTCCTTTTTCCATGCCAATGCAGTATCGATTTTGAGAGCAGGCTTAAAAGGTATAAATCGCAATCCGTCATAGTTACAATTCAATTTGATGCCTATTACCGCACCGATATTGCTTTGAGCCATCATTGCCTCATTATACAACAAGTTGCCTTTTGCTATAATATCTATCTGCGCAGCATATTCTCCAAACCATTTACCGATATTACTCTGTGCAAAATCTCCCAAAGGCAAAATAAGCGGTATACCAAGCAAATCCTGAGGCACAATGAATTTTTTGCATATAAGCGGGGAATCCTCTCGTATCATAGCTCCCCATTCTTCTTGAACTGGCATACTGATAAACTCATATTTCCGTATATCAATCGGTTCAGACATCAAGCCTATATCCAAAAGACCTCTTTCTATGCGATCACGAATGTTTTCGGCATTCCCGCTGTAAAATTCATAGCGTACAAGGGGGTACTTTTGACGAAATTGGGCAATGCAATCTGTCAAACAGCGAGTAGATAAAAATTCACCACTTCCGATCGCGATAATGCCTTTCAGATTTTTATCTTTTTGTAAAAAGTCACGTTTTGTTTTGTCTGCCAGCGATAAAATTTCCTGCGCCCGGCGTTTTAGTATCATTCCGTTCTCAGTTAAAATAATGTTGTGATTGCTTCGCACAAATAGTTTAACTCCAAGTTCCTGTTCCAGATCAGCAATTTGTCGTGATAGTGTAGGCTGCGTCAAGTGAAGCTGCTGCGCTGCTCTTGTAAAGTTTTCTTCTCTGGCGACCGCCAAAAAATAATTTAATACACGAAGTTCCATATAAGCACCTCCATATATAGTTTAACATAAATTTCCTTCGAATACAACATGTCTAAGCGTTAGTTATACTTATTTAAAATATCTGATTATTTTGGTTTATAGGGATTTTCCTAATGAAACCTTCTTTCAGCGGATATAAACAGTCTGCTCCTAAGATTATACAAAAAATCCAGAAAAAGCAGTTTCACTTTCTCCGGTTCGCATTTTATTTTACTAAGATCTTTCTTCAGCTTTGCGTTTGAAAATCTGATGATCAGGTCATCCACGGCATTGGAATATTTTTTATATGACATATAATATCTATGTATCCATATTACAAGTATAGTGGTCATTTAAGTGTGCCTCATTGTGTAGTTGTCAAATATATTTTACTTTCGTGCCAGGGCTGAAAACGGTACTATTATAGCTGCCGATAAAGTAAATAATGAGACTGTTTTTCCGTGTATATGAAGTATATTATCAGCTTGCTGTCGTAAATCTTATTTAGAAAATAGAGAAAATATAGTCAAAATCACAGGTGTATTTTTATAAACGCAAAGCAAAAACTCTTTAAGATAATTGTTGACGTGATTTGAATTTTTCATTTATAATATAAAACAGAATAGAAGTTAAACATAAAAAAGTTTTTAAAATTAAGCGAGGTATAAAAATTGAAACTCATTTTGAGCGATAGGCCCTTAAATTTAGAGATTGAAGAGGATGATGTTGAATTCATTGATTTATCATCGTTAAAAATAAATAATTGTGTTGGTTGTTTCGGCTGCTGGACAAAAACGCCCGGAAAATGTGTTATTCGTGATGATGCGGTTAAAATTTACCCTGCTATTGCAAAAAGCAATAAATTACTTTATGTTAGTCGGATAAAGTACGGTGGATATGATGCCATAATGAAAACGATGTTAGAACGAGCAATCCCGATACAGCAGGCTTTTATACGACTTGTAGACGGACAAACACATCATGTGCAGCGCCAAGTAGCGCTGAAAAATGCTGTGATCATCGCCTACGGTGATATCGCCGATGATGAAAAGGACGTATTTAAAAAGCTTGTAGCAAGAAATGCTCTTAATATGAACTTTGAAAAATACAGGATTATTTTTACAGCTGAGTCACAGTTAGAACAAACAGTTTCTGATGAGGTGGAAAAATGGGAAGCATTATGATTTTAAACGGCAGTCCTAGAGCTCCAAAATCGAATTCTAAACGCTACGCAACTATATTCTCTGAAAAATGCAAATGTAAAACGGAATATTTCAATATATCAAAAACAAATCACATCCAACTATGCGGCAAATCAGAAGAATTTTCGGATATATTATTTGTTTTTCCTTTATATGCGGATGGCATTCCTGTCACGTTGCTGAACTTTTTAAAAACACTCGAGGAAAATCCGCCTAAGAACAAACCGGTCGTGTCTGTATTGGTTAATTGTGGATTTTTGGAATACAGTCAAAATAATACGGCAGTAAGTATGATGAAGTTATTTTGTCACCAAAACGGTTATCGTTTTGGCTCTGTTTTAAAAATAGGCAGCGGAGAAGCTATATTAACGACTCCGTTTAAGATATTGGTGAATAGAAAAATCAAAAAATTAGCGTCATCTATTGCTTGTGCCAAATATTGTATATTGCAGACTACCATGCCTATCTCTTCTAAAATGTTTTTAAAAGCTTCCACTGCTTATTGGATAAATTACGGAAAGAAAAACGGCATTACAAAAGAACAGATGGAAACTATGAACATTGAAGAATAGCGCACTCAAAAACAATTTATACTTGATTACTTCAACTCAAAAGCCGTCCCGAACATTATCGGGACGGCTTTATTTCGGTATCATTTACATCAAAACCGTATTTTTCTAAAGTAAAAACATTATTTTTAAATATCACTGTGGTAATCGAAGCATTCGGAGCCCAGGGAATACTTTTAAAAGCATCTTTGGTCTTTCCGGTTATAACGGCACAGAATGCACGCATTGCCATGGCATGTGTAACTATGCATACAGTTTTTCCGATATTATTTTCTGCAATACTTTTTATACATTCGTATATTCTTTTCTGGAGTAAGCTTGTATTTTCACCTTCCGGCAGAGCGACAAGACCTATATTATTTTCCCAAATACTATATACATCGGGGAATAGTATCGATATTTCAGAATACGTCTTTCCTTCCCAAACACCGCCGTACATCTCCCGAAGCCGAGGCTCTTTTATTATCGGGCAGGAATGATAAGCTGCTATTTCTAAGGCTGTATCATAAGCTCTTGATAGATCACTGGAATATATTATATTTATTTTTTCATTTTTTAAATATTCAGCTGTAATTTTAGCTTGCTTTAAACCGTCATCAGACAGAGGCATATCTGTATGCCCCGCAAAAATACCGTTTAGATTTGCCATGCTTTGACCGTGCCTGATAAGAATAAGCTTTGTTTTTGATAAATTTTCCATTCTCATTTCCCCTTACTGTTATATTATATTACTAAAATATTTACTGTCAATATTGACATTTGCATTTGGCAATAGTAAAATAGTTGCGTATGCAACTATTGATTGGGAGAAAAGTATGAGATCTTTGATTCGGCACATAAATATAATAGCCAGATGTGCTGGCATGTATCGTGCAGATAAGCTGGGGAGCAGTGAGCTGGGAGCAGTATATCACAGTTATATACTTACCATCTGCAACAATCCGGGCGTATCTCAGGATGAACTGGCACAAAATATTTACATAAACAAAAGCAATGTTACAAGAAAGATCAATTTTCTTGAGGAAAACGGATATGTTGTAAGGCGTCAGAGTAAAACAGACAGGCGAGTCATAAATGTTTACCCTACTGATAAAATGACGCAGCTTTACCCTAAAATCAGACAGATAACAGATGATTGTAATGCATATCTGACAGACGGGCTGACAGAACAGCAGATAGAACAATTTCGACAGCTGCTCAGTTACGTGTCTGAGAGGGCAATAGGCTATGTCAATTCAAGGGGGGGCGATGTATGAAATTTATAATGAAGTATTTACGGCCTTTTTATGCTGTAATGATATTAGGCCTGACAATAAAAGTATTGGGGACGATAGTGGAACTTGCTCTGCCTTATATCCTAAGTTATATATTAAAAAACGTAGTTGAAAAGCAACAGATAAATCTGATAATAATATGGGGCGTTATAATGATAGTATGTTCACTGGCAGCATGTTTTTGTAACATCACCGCCAATAGAATGGCAGCAAAAGTCGCAAGAAACTTTTCAGAACATATACGTCATGACCTCTTTAAAAGAACTATGGAGCTCAGCGCAGCTCAAACCGACAGTTTTACAATTCCGTCACTTGAGTCAAGAATAACTACTGATACATACAATATCCATAATTTTGTAAGTATGATGCAGAGAATGGGTGTACGTGCGCCTATACTTTTGGTAGGAGGAATAGCAATAACCCTGTTTATGGACAGCTATCTCGCCCTTACAATGATCGCGGTACTGCCTCTACTGTTTGTGACTGTTATGTTTATATCAAAAAAAGGTGTGCCGTTATATACAAAAGTTCAGAAATCAGTAGATGCTATGATACGGGTAGTCAGAGAAGACGCTCAGGGCATTCGTGTCATTAAAGCTCTTTCCAAATCAGAATATGAACATCAAAGATACGATAAAGTAAACCGAGCTCTTGTAAAAGATGAGAAAAAAGCCGGGATAACAATGGGTCTTGCAAATCCAGTAATGACCTTTTTTATGAACGCAGGAATTGTAGCAGTTGTCGCAATGAGCGCTTCAAGAGTCGCAAATCATCAGTCGGATCCGGAAACGGTAATAGCTTTTATGCAGTATTTTACCCTTATATCCATGGCGATGATGTCGGTGACAAGAATATTTATGATGTATACGAAAAGCTCTGCGTCCGCAAAACGTATAGAGCAAGTCGTTACGGCGCCAATGGATCTTACAGTAAAAAGCAAAGAGCAGTTCAAGCCGATAGAAACCAATAAACACATCATATTTGATAATGTCAGTTTTTCTTATTCGGGTAAACATAATGATGTCACAGACATAAGCTTTGAAATCGGATATGGAGGCAGCCTTGGCATAATAGGTGCCACCGGCAGCGGAAAATCTACAGTTATAAAACTGCTTATGCGATTTTATGATGTCGGAAAAGGCGCGATATATATAGGCGGCAAAGATATACGCACCTATCCTTCAAAGCAGTTGCATAAAATGTTCGGCGTTGCCTTGCAAAGCGATTTTGTATACTCTGCATCAATAGAAGATAATATACGCTTCGGGCGCGAACTGTCCCATGAACAGATAGTAACTGCGGCGAAAATTGCTCAGGCGGATGATTTTATACAGGCTTTTCCGGACGGTTATGAGCATATTCTGTCACAAAAGGGAACGAATGTTTCAGGCGGACAAAGACAGCGGATACTGATTGCGCGAGCCGTTGCGGCTATGCCTCAAATTCTGGTTTTGGATGATAGTTCTTCTGCCCTTGACTATAAAACAGATGCAAATCTCAGGGAAGTGCTGTCAAAAAACATGAAAAATTCGACGGTAATAACAGTTGCGCAGCGTGTAAGCTCCGTAAAAAGCTGCGACTGCATAATAGTTCTTGATGAAGGGAGAATAATCGGCTGCGGAAACCACCAGCAGCTTCTTGATAATTGCGAGGAATACAGAGAAATCAGTGAATCTCAGATGGGAGGTGATTTCGTTGAGTAAAGGTTTTGACAGAAGCACTCCGTCAGGCAGAAAGCTTAATATAGGCCCTGAAAAAAAACTTGACAGAAAAACCACGCAAAGTGTTATGCTCAGACTGGGAGGGTACATGATAAGGCATTGGGTGCTTTTTATAACAGCGATTATTCTGACTCTTGTATCAAACCAGCTTTCTTTGCTGGGGCCCAAGTATTCCGGTGATGCCATAGACGCTATTGCTGCGCCGGGCGGTGTCAATTTTGTTGAAGTTTGGCCAAATGTCATCAAAATGGCAATATGTTATGGCTTTTCGGCAATTTTATCCTATATGCTTGCTGTAACAATGATACATTTGAGTCAGAAGATAGTTTACTCTATGCGAAAACAGCTGTTTGAAAAACTCACAGCGCTTCCTGTCGGCTATTTTGACACTCATGCCACAGGCGATATTATCAGCCGTGTATCATATGATATTGACACGGTAAACGCATCGTTGTCACAAGATATAGTTCAAGTAATGACCAGTATTTACACCGTTTTGGGTTCACTTGCCTTTATGTGGCAGATATCAAAGCCACTTATCGCGGTGTTTGCCGTCACGGTACCTGCATCGATAGTGTTTACAAGATACAGGTCAAAGCGCGTACGTCCTCTGTTTAGCAAGCGCTCACAGAAGCTCGGTGAACTCAATGGATACGCAGAGGAAATGCTTTCAGGCTCCAAAACGATACGTGCCTATTGCCGTGAAAAAGAAATCGGCGCGGCTTTTGATAAACGAAACACCGATACCATGGATGCTTACTATAACGCGGAGTACTACGGCGCAACGCTCGGTCCGTCGGTAAACTTTATAAACAATCTTTCAATATCGCTTGTGACAATATTCGGAGGCATACTGTTTATGTACTCGCAGAGCGGGCTGTTCAAGGCCGGGTCGCTGTTTTTTATAACACTGGGCGGTGTGGCGCAGTTTGTACAGTATTCCAGAAAATTTGCAGGACCGATAAACGAATTTGCAAACATAATAAACGAGTTCCAGTCTGCCTTTGCGGCAGCTCAGCGCGTATTTAAAGTAATAGACGAGCTGCCGGAAAGCGAAGATGTCAAAGACGCAAAGGTACTGACAGACGCCTCAGGACATGTGGAACTTAAAAATATCAGCTTCGGATATACGCCTTCAAAAGAAATACTTCACGATATCTCCGTATGCGCACAGCCCGGCAAAACAATAGCCATCGTAGGTCCGACCGGCGCCGGAAAGACCACGATAATCAATCTGCTTATGCGTTTTTACGATCCGACCATAGGTCAAATTTTTGTAGACGGAACAGAAAATCGCAATATAACACGTAAATCACTTCGTAAAGCATATACAATGATGCTGCAGGATACTTGGTTATTCCACGGCACTATATATGAAAATATCATATACGGCAAAGAGGACGCGAAGCCTCAGGAGGTTTATGATGCTGCCAAGGCTGCGCGCATCAGTTCATATATAGAACGGCTGCCTGACGGCTATGATACGGTGCTTTCGGATGACGGTACTAATATTTCAAAGGGACAGAGACAGCTTATCACCATTGCACGGGCGATGCTCTCAAAATCGACAATGCTGATTCTTGACGAGGCGACATCCAATGTCGATTCCAGAACTGAAATAAAAATCCAGCAGGCAATGGCGAAGCTGATGCAGGGTCGGACTTGCT
Source organism: uncultured Clostridia bacterium (assembly GCA_944387905.1). GTDB lineage: Bacteria > Bacillota > Clostridia > Oscillospirales > QAKW01 > RGIG9041. The sequence continues at coordinate 240 of CALXGU010000039.1, read as the reverse complement.
TTATAATAGCACACAGGCTTTCGACCATACAAAATGCCGATCTTATACTTGTTTTACAGCAGGGACGGATAACAGAGAGCGGCAACCATGAGCAGCTGATGAAAAAAGGCGGGTTTTACAGTACTCTTTATAATTCTCAATTTAAATAAAAAAATCGCGAATATTTTGCTATGTGTTCTTAGCGAAGTTTTTAGGGTGGTATGTAACCGGAAGGCAATTTTGCCTTCCGGTTATTACTTT